>NZ_LZII01000066.1:0-31657 GCF_001667425.1 Mycobacterium sp. 852002-51613_SCH5001154
GCCCCCGGCGCCCGCGGGCAACGCCCCACCGGCCGACGTACCCCCGGCCGAGCAGCCGGCGCCGCCCGATCCGCGCAAGGAGCTCGCCGACCGCATCGCCGATGAGAAGAAGTGGCGGCAGAGCACCCGCCAGGGCGTCCAGTTCCTCGCTTTGCAGTTCCAGGCGACCCGCTGCGACAAAGAGGACATCCTGGCCGGCAACGACGATCCGAACCTGCCGCTGGTGACGTGCTCGACCGACCACAAGGTGGCCTACCTGCTGGCGCCGTCGATCATCAGCGGCGACCAGATCCAGGACGCCACGTCCGGCATGAACCAGCGCGGCATCGGTTACGTCGTGGACGTGCAATTCCGCCCCGCGGCGGCGAACACCTGGGCGGACTTCACCGCCGCCCACATCGGCACCCAGACCGCGTTCACGCTGGACTCCCAGGTGGTCAGCGCCCCGATGATCCAGGAAGCCATCCCCGGCGGCCGGACCCAGATCACCGGCGGCGACCCGCCGTTCACCGCCGCAACCGCCAAGCAGCTGGCCAACGTCCTGAAATACGGTTCGCTGCCGCTGTCCTTCGAGGCTTCGGAGGCCCAAACCGTCTCGGCGACACTGGGATTGACCTCACTGCGAGCGGGGCTGGTCGCGGGTGCAATCGGCTTGGTTCTGGTGTTGCTGTACTCGTTGTTGTATTACCGGGTGCTCGGCCTGCTTACGGCGCTATCGCTAGTCGCTTCCGGCGCAATGATTTTCGCGATCCTGGTGATCCTGGGCCGTCAGATCAACTACACCCTGGACCTTGCGGGGATCGCGGGTCTGATCATCGGTATCGGTACCACGGCGGACTCGTTCGTGGTGTTCTTCGAACGCATCAAAGACGAGATCCGCGAAGGCCGGTCGTTCCGATCGGCGGTGCCCCGGGGCTGGGTGCGGGCCCGCAAGACGATCGTGTCGGGCAACGCCGTGACCTTCCTGGCCGCCGCGGTGCTGTACGCCCTGGCGATCGGCCAGGTGCGGGGATTCGCCTTCACGTTGGGCCTCACCACGATCCTCGACGTCGTGGTGGTGTTCCTGGTGACCTGGCCGCTGGTCTACCTGGCGTCTAAGTCGTCGACGTTGGCGAAACCCGCATACAACGGCCTGGGCGCAATACAGCAGGTCGCCCGCGAGCGCCGGGCTTCGTCGAACGTCAAGACGGGACGGGGATAGCGTGATGGCCTCCAAAGGCAAGGCTGACGCCGAAGCGACCGAGATCACCGAAGCCTCGGAGGGCGCCACCGAGTTGACCGATAGCGGCGCCGGCCTGGCGCGTCATAGCTTCTTGTCGCGCCTCTACACCGGCACGGGCGCCTTCGAGGTGATCGGGCGTCGCCGGTTGTGGTTCGGCATCAGCGGCGCGATCGTCGCCGTCGCCGTATTGAGCATCCTGCTGCGCGGCTTCACCTTCGGGATCGACTTCAACGGCGGCACGACGGTGTCGATGCCCGCCGCGGGCGCGACCGGCCAAGTGCAGACGTCGCAGGTGTCCGACGTCTTCCGCAAGGCCATCGGCCGCGACCCGGAATCGGTGGTGATCGTCGGCAACGGCGCCTCGGCCACGGTGCAGATCCGCTCCGAAACGCTGTCCAACGCCCAGACATCCACGCTGCGCAACGCCCTGTTCGACGCGTTCGGACCCAAGGGAGCCGACGGAAAACCGAGTAAACAGGCCATCAGCGACGCGGCGGTCTCCGAGACGTGGGGCGATCAGATCACCGACAAGGCGCTGATCGCGCTGGTGGTGTTCCTGGCGTTGGTCAGCCTGTACATCACGGTGCGCTACGAGCGGTACATGGCCATCTCCGCGCTGACGACCATGGTCTTCGACCTGACCGTCACCGCAGGGGTGTACTCCCTGGTCGGTTTCGAGGTCACCCCGGCCACCGTCATCGGTTTGCTGACGATTCTCGGTTTCTCCCTGTACGACACCGTCATCGTGTTCGACAAGGTCGAGGAGAACACCCACGGCTTCCAGCACACCACCCGCCGCACCTTCGCCGAGCAGGCCAACCTCGCGATCAACCAGACGTTCATGCGCTCCATCAACACCAGCCTCATCGGGGTGTTGCCGGTCCTGGCGCTGATGGTGGTGGCGGTGTGGCTGCTGGGCGTCGGGACGCTGAAGGACCTGGCGCTGGTGCAGCTGGTCGGCATCCTGGTCGGCACCTACTCGTCGATCTTCTTCGCAACGCCGCTGCTGGTCACGCTGCGCGAGCGCACCGAGCTGGTGCGCACGCACACCCGCCGCGTCGCTCGGCGCCGCAAGGCTGGCGCCGAGCCCGAGGAGGCGAAGTCCACCGACGAAGAATCGGCGTCGCCGGAGACCACGGCGGCCGACTCGGCACCGTCTGACAAGCCCGCACCGAGCAAGCCGGCGCCGGGTGCGCGCCCGGTGCGGCCGACCGGGACCCGGCGTCCGAGCGGCAAGCGAAACGCCGGCCGGCGGTAGTCGCTATGGCCGCCAGGTATCGCCTCGTCGGGGGCGCTATCGGTCTGGCCGCAATGCTCGTGGCGGCGTGCACGCTGGCGGCGTGCTCCGGCAGCACCGCCTCCCAGATCGACTACGTGGTCGACGGCCCGCTGGTCACCTACAACACCAATACCGTCGTCGGCGCCGCGTCGGCCGGGGCGCAGGCGTTCGCGCGCACGCTGGCCGGCTTCAGCTACCACGGCCCCGACGGGCAGACCGTCGCCGACCGTGATTTCGGCACCGTGTCGGTGGTGGGCGGTTCGCCGCTGGTGTTGGACTACCAGATCGCCGACAACGCCGTCTACTCCGACGGCAAGCCGGTGACCTGCGACGATCTGGTGCTCGCCTGGGCGGCCCAGTCCGGCCGGTATCCCGACTTCAACGCCGCCACCCAGGCCGGTTACCTCGACATCGCCAACGTCGAGTGCCTGCCGGGGCAGAAGAAGGCCCGGGTGTCGTTCGTCCCGGACCGCGGCATCGTCGACTACAACCAGCTATTCACCGCCACGTCGATGATGCCGTCGCACGTCATCGCCGACGAGCTGCACGTCGACGTGACCGCGGCCCTGCTGAGCAACAACGCCCAACTCGTGCAGCAGATCGCCAAGCTGTGGAACACCATCTGGGACCTCAGGCCCGGGCTGGACCTCAAGCACTTCCCGTCGTCCGGCCCGTACAAGATTGAGCGCATCCTGGACCGCGGCGCGGTGGTGCTCGTGGCCAACGACCGGTGGTGGGGCCCCAAGGCGCTCACCAAGCGGATCACCGTCTGGCCCCAGGGGCCCGACATCCAGGACCGGGTCAACAACCGCAGCGTCGACGTGGTCGACGTGGCGGCGGGCTCCTCCGGAACGCTGACCACCCCGGACAACTACGACCGCGTTGATTCGCCGGCGGCGGGCGTCGAGCAGCTGATCTTCGCGCCGCAGGGCCCGCTCTCGCAGCCCAAGGCCCGCCGCGCGCTCGCCCTCTGCACGCCCCGCGACACGCTCGCGCGCGACGCCGGGGTGCCGATCGCCAACTCGCGGCTCAACCCGGCCGCCGACGACCCCGTCACCGCCGCTGACGGCGCCGCCGAGGCCGGCCAATTCGGCAAGGCGGACCCCGCCGCCGCCCGCGACGCGCTCGGTGGCGCCCCGATGACGGTGCGGATCGGCTACCAGGGGCCCAACGCGCGCCTCGCGGTCAACGTCGGGGTGATCGGCAAATCCTGTGCCGCGGCCGGCATCACCGTCGCAAACGTCGCCCTGGACAGCTCGGGGCCGCAAGCGCTCAAGGACGGGAAGATCGATGCCCTCTTGGCCAGCACGGGCGGGGCCGCCGGCAGCGGGTCCACGGGGTCGTCGGCGATGGACGCCTACGACCTGCACACCGGCAACGGCAACAACCTGTCGGGCTACTCGAATCCGCAGATCGACAGCACGATCGGGGCGCTGGCCGTGTCGGCCGACCCCGCCGAGCGCGTGCGGCTGCTGGGGGAGGCGGCGCCGGTACTGTGGGGCGACATGCCCACTTTGCCCCTCTACCGGCAGCAACGGACGCTGCTGATGTCGAAGAAGATGTATGCCGTGAGCAAGAACCCGACTCGCTGGGGCGCCGGCTGGAACATGGACCGATGGGCCCTGGTCCAGTGACGAGCGTCGGCGGAAGCGCCTCGGTGACCGACGTCATCGCCTCGCTGCTGCGCGAGGTGTCCGACTTTCCCAAGCCGGGGGTGCAATTCCGGGACCTCACCCCGTTGTTCGCCGATCCGGCGGGGCTGGCGGCGGTCACCGACGCGCTGGCCGAGATCGCGGCGGGCGCCGACCTGGTGGCCGGGATCGACGCCCGCGGGTTCCTGGCCGCGGCGGCGGTCGCCGACCGGCTGCGCACGGGGGTGCTGGCCATCCGCAAGGGCGGCAAGCTGCCGCCGCCGGCGTACGCCGAGCATTACGACCTGGAGTACGGCAGCGCGACGCTGGAGATCCCCGCGGACGGCATCGACCTGCGCGGACGCCACGTCGTGATCATCGACGACGTGCTGGCCACCGGGGGCAGCCTGGCCGCGGCGGCCCGGTTGCTGGAACGCACCGGGGCCACCGTCATGGCGGCGGCGGTGATCCTCGAACTGACCGCGCTGGGCGGTCGTCAGGCGGTCGCGGGGTTGCCGCTGCACAGCCTGAGTCAGCTCTAGCCCGGCGACGATGCGCGCCGCTACGCGGCGTGAGGTGGGGGCACCACCCAGCTGCGAAGCGGCGAGGGGGCGAGCGGGCGATCAAACCGAGCCTGGGCGCACCGCGCGATATCCTCGAAGTCGGAGGTGACCAACGTGGCGGACGACAAGAGCGCGGCGCAGGCGCTTGACGTGCCCACTGACGTCGGTGACGCCCTGCTGGTCGGGGAGCCGGTGACGGCGCAGGCCGAGCCGCCGGAGCCGCCGACCGAGACGCTGAAAACCTCCAGCAGCGCGTCGCGCCGGGTGCGGGCCAGGCTGGCCCGGCGGATGACCTCCCAGCGCACCACGCTCAACCCGGTGCTGGAACCGCTCGTGGCGGTGCACCGGGAGGTCTATCCGAAGGCCAACGTGTCGCTGCTGCAGCGCGCCTTCGAGGTCGCCGACCAGCGCCACGCCACGCAGTTCCGCCATTCCGGTGATCCGTACATCACCCACCCCCTGGCCGTCGCGAACATCCTCGCCGAATTGGGCATGGACACCACCACTTTGGTGGCCGCGCTGTTGCACGACACCATCGAAGACACCGGCTACACGCTGGAGGCGTTGAGCGAGGAGTTCGGCGAGGAGGTGGGCCACCTCGTCGACGGCGTGACCAAGCTGGATCGGGTGGTGCTGGGCACCGCCGCCGAGGGCGAGACCATCCGCAAGATGATCACCGCGATGGCCCGCGACCCCCGGGTGCTGGTGATCAAGGTCGCCGACCGGCTACACAACATGCGAACCATGCGCTTCCTGCCGCCGGAGAAGCAGGCGCGCAAAGCCCGCGAGACGCTGGAAGTCATTGCGCCCCTTGCCCATCGGCTGGGTATGGCCAGCGTCAAGTGGGAACTCGAAGACCTGTCCTTCGCGATCTTGCATCCGAAGAAGTACGACGAGATCGTCCGCCTGGTCGCCGGCCGCGCGCCGTCCCGCGACACCTACCTGGCCAAGGTCCGCGCCGAGATCACCAACACGCTGAACGCGTCGAAGATCAAGGCGACGGTCGAGGGCCGGCCCAAGCACTATTGGTCGATCTATCAGAAGATGATCGTCAAGGGCCGCGACTTCGACGACATCCACGACCTGGTCGGCATCCGCATCCTGTGCGACGAGATCCGCGACTGCTACGCCGCCGTCGGCGTCGTGCATTCCCTGTGGCAGCCGATGGCGGGACGGTTCAAGGACTACATCGCCCAGCCCCGATACGGCGTCTACCAGTCGCTGCACACCACGGTGGTGGGCCCTGAGGGCAAGCCGCTGGAAATCCAGATCCGCACCCGCGACATGCACCGCACCGCCGAATACGGCATCGCCGCGCACTGGCGCTACAAGGAAGCCAAGGGCCGCAACGGCGTTCCGCATCCGCACGCCACCGCCGAGATCGACGACATGGCCTGGATGCGGCAACTGCTCGACTGGCAGCGGGAGGCCGCCGACCCCGGCGAATTCCTGGAGTCGCTGCGCTACGACCTTGCGGTGCAAGAGATCTTCGTGTTCACCCCCAAGGGTGATGTGATCACCCTGCCGAACGGGTCGACGCCGATCGATTTCGCCTACGCGGTGCACACCGAGGTCGGCCACCGCTGCATCGGCGCCCGGGTCAACGGCCGGCTGGTGGCGCTGGAACGAAAGCTGGAAAACGGCGAAGTCGTCGAGGTTTTCACGTCGAAGGCGTCCAATGCCGGGCCGTCGCGGGACTGGCAGCAGTTCGTGGTGTCGCCGCGCGCCAAGGCGAAGATCCGGCAATGGTTCGCCAAGGAGCGGCGTGAGGAGGCGCTGGAGGCCGGCAAGGACGCCATGGCCCGCGAGGTGCGCCGCGGCGGACTTCCGTTGCAGCGCTTGGTCAACGCCGAATCCATGGCCGCGGTGGCCCGCGAGCTGCACTACGCGGACGTGTCCGCGCTTTACACCGCGATCGGCGAGGGCCACGTGTCGGCGCGCCATGTCGTGCAGCGGCTGCTGGCCGAGCTCGGCGGGATCGACCAGGCCGAGGAGGATCTCGCCGAGCGGTCCACGCCGACGACCATGCTCCGGCGCCCGCGCAGCAGCGACGACGTCGGCGTCTCGGTCCCCGGCGCCCCGGGCGTGCTGTCCAAGCTGGCCAAGTGCTGCACGCCGGTGCCCGGCGACCAGATCATGGGCTTCGTCACCCGCGGTGGCGGAGTCAGCGTGCACCGCACCGACTGCACCAATGCCGCGTCGCTGCAGCAGCAGGCCGAGCGCATCATCGAGGTGCATTGGGCGCCGTCGCCGTCGTCGGTGTTCCTGGTGGCCATCCAGGTCGAGGCGCTCGACCGGCACCGGCTGCTCTCCGACGTCACCCGGGTGCTGGCCGACGAAAAGGTCAACATCCTGTCGGCCTCGGTCACCACGTCCAATGACCGGGTGGCGATCAGCAGGTTCACCTTCGAGATGGGGGACCCGAAGCACCTCGGGCATCTACTCAACGTGGTGCGCAACGTCGAAGGCGTTTTCGACGTGTACCGCGTGACGTCCGCTGCCTGAGGCGGCTTAAGAAAGCCTGGCGTTATTGGTTAGCCGACGCGCACCGAGTTGATGGTGACCGGGTTGGTGGGAGCCCCGCTCTGCCGGTTGCCGGCGATACCCGCCTGGGCGACCTTGTCGAGGACCGCCAGGCCCGCCTGGCTGATGGTCCCGAACACCGTGCTCTGCGGCTCCAATTCCGAATCCCGGAACACCAGGACGAATTGACTGCCGTTGGTGTTGGGCCCCTCGGTGGCCATGATCACGGTGCCGCGCGGGTACATCACCGTCGCCCGGAGCGCGGGGTCGCCGGCCGGGTACTGATTGGTGGGGTATTCGTCGGCGAATTGATAGCCGGGGCCACCGGCCCCGTCCGCGTCGGGACCGCCGCACAGCAGCGACCCTCCGTCAGTCGAGTTGATCAGCCGGGCGCACTGGGTGTTGTCGAAGAATTGCTGCTTCGCAAGGCTGACGAAACTGTTGACCGTGCACGGAGATTCGCCGTTGGAGAGTTCGATGCCGATGTCGCCAAGGTTGGTCGAGATGGTGGCCGGGATCTGGGCGGGTTCGGTGGAAACCCTGCCGGACGGAGGCGGGTTGACCGGCTTGACGATGGCGTCCGGCGCGCTCGGGTATTGGCAATTGGCGCCCAGGTCGGCCGGCGGCGCGAACGCCGGCAGCGGTGGCACGGTCCCCGTCGCCTGTGCGGTCGGTCCGGAACTCGACCCCGGCCTGTTGGGGACGCGGGCGCGGGTCGGGGTGCTCGAAGCCGCGCTGTTGGCTGAGCCGTCGTCCTGCGTCACCAGCGCGATGACCAATGCCACCACCGCGGCCAGCGCCAGCGCCGACGCGCCGACGATGCCCAGCAGCAAACGCCGGGATTGTCCCGGCGGGCGATTGGGCGGCCGGGGGTCGAGATTGGGCCCCGTCGGGGGAAAGTCCTGCGTCGGTCCCGGCGGCGGTGCCGGTGGCGCCGGCGGGGGACTCCATGCGGCGGTCCCGGCCGGGGCGGCCAACGCCGCCCGGGCGGCTTCGGCGAGTTCCATCGCCGACTGATAGCGGTATTCGGCGTCTTTGGCCATCCCGCGGGCGACCACCGCATCGAGGGCCGGGGGCACGCCGTCGGCGGTGGTCGACGGCCGCGGCGGGGGCGTGTTCAAATGCGCGTTGAGCTGCTCCTCGAGGCTGTCGCCGGCATAGGGCCGCTTGCCGGTCAAGCACTCGTGCAGCACGCAGGCCAACGAATACACGTCGGCGCGGTGATCCGTTGTGCCCCTGAACCGTTCGGGCGCCATGTACGCGACGGTGCCCATCGTGTGCCCGGTCTGCGTGAGTGACGTGTCGGCCAGGGTGCGGGCGATGCCGAAGTCGATCAGGTAGACGAAGTCGCGCGCCTGGGTGATCAGGATGTTCTTCGGCTTGATGTCGCGATGGATCAGCCCCACCTGGTGGGCGCTGTCCAGCGCAGCGGCAACTTGCTCGATCACCGCCACCGCGCGCTCTGGGGACAGCCGCCCCCGTTCTCATCGATGTACTGCAACAAGTCGCGGCCCTCGATCAGCCGCATGTCGACATAGAGCCGACCGTCGATCTCGCCGTAACCGTGGATCGGCACCACGTGCGGGTCGTTGAGGCTCGCCGCGATGCGTGCCTCCCGGCGGAATCGTTGCTGAAACTCCTGATCCTCGGCCAAGTTCGGGGGCAGCACCTTCAACGCGACGACGCGATCGGTGGCGGCGTCGTAGGCACGGTAGACCTGGCCCATGCCGCCGCGGCCCAACACGTCCAGCAGTTGGTATTGCCCGAAAGATTCTGTCCCCACGCACCGACCTTAAGCGGTGGACTGCCCGTTGGTCGCCCGATTCCCGCCGAATCAGCGGCGTTGCGCTGCTTGGCTTTAGTCGAGCAACAGCGAGGTGATGGTGACCTCGGAGGCCGGTGCGCCGTCCTCACCGCCGCCGGCGACGCCGGCTTTGGCGATCTTGTCCAGCGTGGCCAGCCCGTCCGGCTGAATGGTGCCGAAGACGGTGTATTGGGGCGGCAGCTGGGAATCCTTGTACACCATGAAGAATTGGCTGCCGTTGGTCCCGGGACCGGCGTTGGCCATCGCCAGGGTGCCGCGTGGGTAGAGGACCGGCTGTTGCGCCTTCGGGTCGTTCGGCGGGTATTGGTCCGTCGGGTACTCGTTGGCGAACTGGTAGCCCGGGCCGCCGGTGCCGTCACCCTTGGGGTCGCCGCATTGCAGGACGCCCAGGTCCGGGGAAGTGGTCAGCCGGTGGCATTTGGTGTTGTCGAAGTATTTCTGACCGGCCAGGCTTGCGAAACTGTTTACCGTGCAAGGTGATTCGTTGTTAGCGAGCATCAATCCGATGCGGCCCTGGTTGGTCACCATGCTGGCGCTCACCTGGGCGGGGTCCGTCGGCACCTTGCCGGTGCGCGGCGGCTTGACTTCCTTGGCGGCGGGTTCCGGTGACGCCGGGTACTGGCAGTTGGCGCCCAGATCGGCCGACGGCTTGAACGCCGGCAGCGGCGCAGCGGGCGGCGTCGGTCCGGCGGGCGTCGTGGACTCGGGGGAGCTGCTGGGGGCCGCGGACGTGGTGCTCGTCGCGGAGTTGCTCTTGTGCTCGTGTTTGGTGTTGATGACCGTGAGCACCACCGCCACGACCACCGCCACGGCCACGGCCGAGCCGGCGGCGATCAACACGATCCTGCGCAGCTTGGCTTGCTTCGCGCGGCGCTCCAGCTGGCGTTCGAGCTTGCGCTTGGCGTTGGCACGTCGCTGTTCATTGGTCGGCACGGCCGTATGCCTCCATGGTTGGTAAGTCGGGTGCCCGGCAAAAGGCGTCAGTCGCCAGCTCAGGCTAATGTGGGCGCCGCGACCGGTGTCAAGTGGGGCCCGTGGGAAACTGGGAACCGTGTTGATCACCGGATTTCCCGCCGGCATGTTGCAGTGCAACTGCTATGTGCTGGCTGAGCGGCCGGGGGCGGACGCCGTCATCGTGGATCCGGGCCAGCGGGCGATGGGCCCGCTGCGGCGCATCCTCGATGAGAACCGGCTGACCCCGGCGGCGGTGTTGCTCACGCACGGACACATCGACCACATGTGGTCGGCGCAGAAGGTGTCCGACACCTTCGGCTGCCCGACCTACATCCACCCCGAGGACCGGTTCATGCTGAAAGACCCGATCTACGGCCTGGGCCCGCGGGTGGCGCAGCTGATGGCCGGTGCCTTCTTCCGCGAGCCCAAGCAGGTCGTCGAGCTGGACCGCGACGGCGACAAGCTCGACCTGGGCAGCGTGACCGTCAACGTCGACCACACGCCCGGGCACACGCGCGGGTCGGTGGTCTTCCGGGTGGCGGGAGACCACGACGTGGTGTTCACCGGCGACACCCTGTTCGAACGCTCGGTGGGCCGCACCGACCTGCACGGCGGGAGCGGCCGCGACCTGCTGACCTCGATCGTTGAAAAACTGCTGGTGCTCGACGACGAGACCGTGGTGCTGCCGGGTCACGGCAACGCCACCACCATCGGCGCCGAACGGCGATTCAATCCGTTCATCGAAGGCCTGAGCCCGTGACGCAGTTTCACGCGCCCAAGGGGGTACCGGACTACGTCCCGCCGGACTCCGCGCAGTTCGTGGCCGTTCGTGACGGGTTGTTGGGCGCCGCCCGCCGGGCCGGCTATGGCCACATCGAGTTGCCCATCTTCGAGGACACCGCCCTGTTCGCCCGGGGTGTCGGCGAATCCACCGACGTGGTGTCCAAGGAGATGTATACGTTCGCCGACCGCGGTGACCGCTCGGTCACCTTGCGACCCGAGGGCACCGCGGGGGTGGTGCGCGCGGTGATCGAGCACGGCCTTGACCGCGGGGCGTTGCCGGTCAAATTGTGTTATGCGGGGCCGTTTTTCCGCTACGAGCGGCCGCAGGCCGGCCGCTATCGGCAGCTGCAGCAGGTGGGTGTGGAGGCGATCGGCGTGGACGATCCGGCGCTTGACGCCGAGGTGATCGCCATCGCCGACGCCGGCTTCCGTTCGCTGGGACTGGACGGGTTCCGCCTGGAGATCACCTCGCTGGGCGACGAGACCTGTCGCCCCCAATATCGGGAACTGTTGCAGGACTTCCTGTTTGGGCTCGATCTCGATGACGAGACGCGCAGGCGTGCCGAGATCAACCCGCTGCGGGTGCTCGACGACAAGCGACCGGCCGTGCGGGCCATGACGGCCGACGCGCCGGTGTTGATCGACCACCTGTCCGACGTCGCCAAGCAGCACTTCGACACCGTGCTGGCGCACTTGGACGCGCTCGGCGTGCCCTACGTCATCAACCCGCGCATGGTGCGCGGGCTGGACTACTACACCAAGACCACCTTCGAGTTCGTGCACGACGGTCTGGGTGCGCAATCCGGGATCGGCGGCGGCGGCCGCTATGACGGCCTGATGCACGAGCTCGGCGGGCAAGACCTGTCCGGCATCGGGTTCGGGCTCGGGGTCGACCGCACCCTGTTGGCGCTGCGCGCCGAGGGCAAGAGCGTGGGGGAGACGACCCGCTGCGACGTGTTCGGCGTGCCGCTGAGCGAGCAGGCCAAGCTTCAGCTGGCGGTGCTGACCGCGCAGCTGCGCGCCTGCGGTGTGCGGGTGGACATGGCCTACGGCGACCGCGGCCTCAAGGGCGCGATGCGCGCGGCCGACCGTTCCGGTGCCCGCATCGCGCTGGTCCTCGGCGACCGCGACATCGAGGCGGGGACGGTCGGGTTGAAAGACCTCACGACGGGGGATCAGGTGCCCGTCGCCGCGAATTCTGTTGTCGCCGAAGTTCTGTCAAGACTCGACCGGTAGGGCGGGTACCCTCGCCGGGTTATTTCTTGCTCGGAATGATGATTACGACGATCAACGTGAGGATCGAAAAGAATAGGCCGAGAATTCCCCAGCCCAGCGGATTGCGACCCTTCGTCATTGCGATGATTCCGCAGATGAATGCGGCGATAACGCTGCCGATGGCGACAAAAATTCCCTTGATGCCACGGAGGATAAAGCCGGCCGCGACGGGGTCCGAGCTCGCCAGAATCACCGAGTGCAACATGTCAGGTCCTTTCGTGAGGGGCCCAAAGGACATACCCACCCGAATCCGCAATAAAACCGCAGTCGAGTTTAGGCGCTCACCGAAAACGCGGTTATCCGCGCGGATAACCGCGCCGGACCGTCCGATCAAGAATTCCCAACGTTGCCCGCAATGCACCCTCGGACAGAATCGGGAAAATTCCGGCTTCCCGCCACTTCGGGTCGATGTTCGACCAGTCGTAAAACGAGGTGACCACGGTCGCCGAGCCGTCTTCGCTCGGCTGCAGTTGATAGCCGTAGACATGGCCGATCGGAGGCTGAATTTTGCCCAGAACCGTCCAAGCGATCAGCCGATCCTGTTCGAATTCCGTGATGTCGACGGTGACGTCGTACTTGCCGAATTGCGGAAAGTCGTTCAACGACTCGCGATCCATGTGCACGACGAAACGGTCACCGACACCGCGTACCCGATCGCCTTCGGCGCTCTGCAGCATTCCGGACGAGTCGATCGCGACGTGGCCCTGCGGGTCGCACAGCACCGCGAAGACGTCGGGCGCCGGCGCCGTAATTGTGCGTTCAACCTCGATGCGTTCGGTCATGGGTGCCTCGCGGCCGGAGTAGGTACGACAGGGGTCGTCGCTCACTCTACGACCGCTGGGACGTTTTCGGTGCCCTCTCTAGCCCGCCGCGGATCCGCGCGCAGCGCGCGTCGGGGTCGGGTTCATCAGTCGTCCGTGCGCGATCACCGATCCGTGTTGCTTGAGGCGCTGGGTGCGGATGCTTACCTCATAGGTGAGGACCTCTTCGATGCCCCCGAGGTGGTTGGAGAGGTACGCGTAGAGGTCGCGGACGTCTCGGCAGATGACCACTGCCATCAGGTTTTTGCTACCGCTGACGGCGGCGGCGAAGGCCACTTGGTCGTGCGCCGCGACCCGTTCTCCGACGCGGTGTGTGTGCTGGGGTGCGACCGTCAGCCAGAGCATGGCGCTGAGGTGGTAACCGAGTCGCTCAGGGAGCACATCGACGTCGTAAACGAGCGCCCCGGCCGCTTCGAGCGCCGTCAGACGCCTGCGCACTCGCGCCACCGACCAGCCCGTGCGTTCGGCGAGCCGTGAGTGGGGAGCACGGCCGTCGTCAGCCAGCGCGTCGAGGATGGGACGGTCCTCGAGCGTCGGCCGGGACGGCTGGCCGGCGGGAGGGCCGTCGACGTCAGCAAGGATTTGTACGGCCTGTTCGCCGCTGAGCTTGTGGCCGTAGCCCGTCCACGGCGCGCTCGGGGGGCGCCCGAAGGTGTGCAGCACCGCATCAATGTCGATGTCGATGACCGAACTTGCTCGCGGGAGCCGCTTCAGCAACACGTCGTCGCGGCTGTCCCGGAGCGGTGCCCGGATCGTGCACACCAGGTCGGTCCAACCCGACAGGACGTTGGCGTGGGACACGTCCGGGTTTCGAACCAGCGCGTCGGCCAGTTGCGGTATGCGGTCGGGCTTGGCGTGTAGGCGGCAAACCCAGTGGGCCCAGTCAGAATCGCCGTCAACCCACGGGTGCTCCACCCCCACGACGCGAACGACTCCGTTCCGACGCAGCCTGTGGTAGCGGCGGGCAACCGTTTGTTCGGTCGCTCCGACCACCTCGGCTATGCGGCGAAACGACACCCTGGGAGATATTTGCAAGGCATGCAGAATCTGTCCGTCCAGCCGATCGATCATGACCAATCTTAGACGGATATCGATGCTTAGTGGAGATTTATCTACACTTCGGTCCGGGCGTTGATTGTTTCGTCGGCGCCGCTGTCAGCCTTGCATCATGAAGCTGACGCGCAACGTCGTCCTGGTCACCGGCGGAGGCAGCGGAATCGGCCGCGCTTTGGCCGAATCTTTGCACCGCCTGGGCAACCACGTCATCATCGCCGGCCGGCGCCGCGAGGTTCTGCAAGCCGCCGCTGGCGCCAACCCGGGCATGGAGTTCCTGCAGTTGGATCAGAGCGACCCGGTCAGCATCACTCGGCTGGTTGCCGAAGTGACGGATCGGTATCCCGGGTTGAACGTCGTCATCAACAACGCGGGAATCATGCGTACCGAGGACCTACTGACCGGTGACACCACCGCGGCGGAGGCGATCGTGGCGGTCAACCTGCTCGGGCCCATCCGGCTCACCGCGGCACTACTGCCCACACTGCTGACGCAAAGAAACGCCGCGATCATCAACGTCACCTCTGCCCTGGCTTTCGTACCCAAGGCGGTCGCGCCGACGTATTGTGCGACCAAGGCGGCTCTGCACTCCTACACCGAGTCGCTACGCCACCAGCTGCGCGACACGGCGATTGAGGTGGTCGAGATCATCCCGCCACGGGTACAGACTGACATTCAACAGGGTCTCGGCTACGCATCTCATGTCGTGGCGTTGGATGCCTTTGTCGCCGAGGCTATTTCGTTGCTGCGATCCAACCCGGCCGCCACCGAGATCGTGGTCGATGCCGCTCGGCGCGTGCGATTCGCCGCGCGCGAAGACTCGTACGGCGAGATCTTCACCGCCGTCAATCAGACAACCATGCAGAAATAGCGGAGGATTCCCATGCAGATCGGAATTGGCCTGCCGAGCCACATCGCCCACGTGCGGGGTCCACTCACCGTGCGTTGGGCCCGCCGGGCGGAACAACGAGGGTTTGCCGGCCTGGCCACCATCGACCGGCTGGTCTACGAAAGCCTCGATTCGATCGTCGCATTGACCCTCGCCGCGGGCGCGACCAGTGAAATCGGTTTGATCACAAACGTTTTGCTGGCACCCCTCTACCCGGCCGCGCTGCTCGCCAAGCAGCTCGCCACCATCGCGGACGTCACCGGCAACCGGCTGATCCTGGGTTTGGGTGTGGGCAACCGGACAGACGACTACGCGGCGGTTGGCGCCGACTTCGGCCGGCGGGGACGGGTTTTGGACGAGACGGTCGGATTGTTGCTCGAGGCGTGGCGCGCCGCGCCGGTCACCGGCGACAAGGGGTTGTGCCCGCGGCCGGTGCGCATCCCCATCCTGTTCGGGGGACGGTCGGAGGCCACCATGCGCCGGGTCGCGACGATGGGTGACGGCTGGTCGGCCGGCGCCCTGCGCGACTACGACAATCAGGCGTCATTCGCCGATCGGGCACGCGCGGCGTGGCGGGAGGCGGGCCGGTCGGGGCAGCCACGGCTGCACGCCAGCGTGAACTTCGCGTTCGGTGGTGAGGACGCCGTCCGGCTCGGCCGGGAGCACCTGCAGCGCTACTACGGATTCAAGCCGGACTACGCAGCTCTCAACATCGCCGACCTGCTGACCACCCCGGAGGACGCGGCGGCCACCCTGCGCGCCTACCGCGACCTCGGTTTCGATGGGCTGGTTTTCCATCCCTGCGTCGCAGGGGTCGATCAGGTGGATCGCCTTGCCGACGCCGTTCTCTGAACCGCTGCGCACAAGAGGAGGAACTATGTCATCTCGCGCCATGCACTCCTTCGTTGTCCGCGCCGGCGACTTCCCAGTCTTTGAGGTTAGCGACGGGCCCGAAGAGATCGGTTGGCACGTCGGGCGATAACGGTTTGCCGTGTTGGACTCGATGAGGCCAGTCGCGGTTGGCCAGCGCCGGTTTGGCGAGGGCTACCAGATCGGCGGCGCCCGAGTCGATGATGGCGGCGGCGTCGCGGGGGTCGTCCAGATGGCCGTTGGCGATTACCGCCAGCTTGCTGAATTGCTTTGCCAGCTGCGCGAGCGAGTTGCCGGACCCGGCGAATGCTGGTGCCAGCGCGCGATATTCGGTGGTGTGGATGTAGTCGATGCCGGTCTCGCCCAGGGTGCCGAAGATGATGGCCGCGTCCTCCTCGCCGGCCCACCGATGGTGATTGTCGGAGACCTTTCCCTGGGAGATCCGGATGCCGACGGCGATGTCGTCACCGACGGCCGACGCGACGTCGTGGCAGACCTCGGCCGCCAGGCGTACACGACCGGCGGTGTGGCCGCCGTACTCGTCGGTCCGGGTATTCATATAGTCGGTGAGAAATGCGTCGAGCAGATAGCCGTTGGCTCCGTGGATCTCCACGCCGTCGAACCCGGCGTCGCGCGCCTGCCGTGCCGCGTTCACGAACGCGGCCCGGACTTGGTTGATGTGTTCGGTGGTCATCGCTTGAGGAATCTTGAACGGACCAGCACCGCGGTACATGGGCAGCTGCTCGCCTTTCGGCCGTACTGCGGACGGCCCCCAGGTGATCGTCGTGTGCGGGTTGCCTTGCGACTGGCTGCCGGCGTGCATCAGCTGGGCGAAAAACTTGGCCTCGCAGTTGTGGACGCCGTCGACGACCGGTTGCCAGCCCGCCGCGTGAGCCGCGTTCGCGATGCCCGGTTGGAAGAGGTACCCCTGACTGGTCTGATCGTCGATGTAAAGCCCTTCGGTTATTAACAACGCGAAGCCGCCCTCGGCGAAAACGCGGTAGTAGGACGCGATCCGGTCGGTGGGCACGCCGTCGGCCGTCGCGCTCACTCGCGTCATGGGCGCCAGGGCTACCCGGTGGGCGAGCTCGACGTTGCCGATGGTTGCCGCTTCGAAGAGCGTCTGGTGGGGTGGGTGCATTCGGTCGGGCACGAGGTCATCCATTTCCGCGTTGGTTGGTCCATTCTGTTGGGTCCTGCCGTCAGGAGCGCCGCCAATGACCCTGAAGCTGAACGAGATTCACGGTGGCCAATAGCATAAAAATGAGGGGAATAACGGGAGGCTTTATTTTGAGAGGAAGTACATTTGCGGGCACCTCCGGGTGCACGTGCACATAGGTGGCGCCCCCCATGTTGGCGATCAGCCCAGCCGAGGCCGCGGACGCGATCGGGCCGAAGAGGTTTGAGGTCTCCCGCCCGAAGTGGGCGGCCGAAAGCAGGCTCAGCCCGATGGATATTTCCCCGGCGACGCCCAGGGGGATGCAGAGTCGCGGCAGCCCGCTTTTGCTGATCTGGACGTCGAACCACGTGCGAAACGGCTCGAAGAACTTCAAGAACCCAAACAAGAACATCGTCGAACCCAGAAACATCGAATTGTATTTCAGGATCTTTGATGTCGGCTTCATCATTCCTCCCTCGCGGAGTGGGTGGCGCCGCCGCCGACGTCGGGAGCGGTTAGGAGCGGGGACACGTCGTCTGCTGCGAGGGTCGGACGGTCCACGCGGAAAATTGTGCTGAAGCCAAAATGGACTATCAAGTCCAATCCGCTCTACACTTCGCGCATGTCAGGAGAGGAGCACCCCGCCGCCGGGCGGCTGACGACTCGCGGTGCCGCGACCAGGGCCCGCATCGTCGCCGCGGCGGCATCGCTCGTCCGCGGGCAAGGCGTCGCCGGGACGAGTCTGGACGACGTGATGGCGGCGACCGGCACAAGCAAATCGCAGCTCTACCACTACTTCGCCAATAAGGACGCCCTGATCCGCGAGGTTGTGAAGACCCAGCTCGGCGACGTCATCGCGGCCCAGCAGCCCGATCTGGGCGAGGTGTCGTCATGGGAGGGCCTGCAGCGGTGGTGCGACCACGTCGTGGCCATGACTCGCGCGACGCAAGGTGTCGGGGGGTGTCCGTTGGGCTCGCTGGTGGGTGAGCTTGCCGAGCGGTCCGATTCGGCGCGCCGGGAGCTTGCGCAAGCCTTCGCCGAGTGGCAGTCGTACCTGTCTGCTGGTTTGGCGACGATGCGCGACAACGGCGAACTCTCCGCAGATGCCGACCCTGCCGAGCTCGCGTTGACTATCATGAGTGCGCTGCAAGGCGGACTGCTGATGGCGCAGACGATGCGCAGCGCCCGACCTGTCGAACTCGCCGTGGACATGGCGCTAGGGCACGTCGCCGCGTACCGCCGCGGTCCGTGAAGTCGCCCAACGGATCCGGGGCCCAGCCGATTCCGTTGGCGCCGAGATCGTCGCGGTTCGTGCGGGAGTGCGGCCGTTTGTCGGATTTCACCTGGCGGCCCGAGCTGCCACCCCCGCCGCCGTAAGCACCCCATCCGAAATCCGCCGAGATGCCCCGCCACATCTGACCCGACGCGGTGCTTGACTCTATATCGAACTAATGTTCGAATAGGTCATGCGCTGGGCGGACCAGGCCGTCGCGGTCAACGGGCAGCCCGTCGAGGACGGGGCGCTGCCGGGGTTGCAGCGGATCGGGTTCGTTAGAAGCGTGCGTGCCCCGCAGTTCGAGGGGATCACCTTTCACGAGGTGCTGTGCAAGTCCGCGCTCAACAAGGTGCCGGACGCCTCCGCCCTGCCCTTCCGGTACACCGTCAACGGCTACCGCGGCTGCTCGCACGCCTGCCGCTATTGCTTCGCCCGGCCGACGCATGAATACCTGGACTTCAACTGCGGCAACGATTTTGACAGCCAGGTCGTCGTCAAGACCAATGTCGTCGCGGTGCTACGCCGCGAGTTGCGGCGGCCGTCGTGGCGCCGCGAGACCGTCGCGCTGGGCACAAACACCGACCCGTACCAGCGGGCGGAGGGGCGCTACGCGTTGATGCCGGGCATCATCGCCGCCCTCGCCGAATCCGGGACACCGCTGTCGATCCTGACCAAGGGCACACTGCTGCGCCGCGACCTGCCGTTGATCGCGGCTGCGGCGCAGCAGGTTCCGCTCTCGGTCGCGGTATCGCTGGCGGTCGGTGACGCGGACCTACATCGAGACGTCGAGCCCGGCACGCCCACACCGCAGGCGCGGCTCGGCCTGATCGCCGCGATCCGCGAGGCCGGTTTGGACTGCCATGTGATGGTGGCGCCCGTGCTGCCGTACCTGACCGACTCGAAAGAGCACCTCGATCGACTGCTCGGCCAGATCGCGGCCGCGGGGGCCACCAGCGTGACGGTCTTCGGGCTGCACCTGCGCGGCTCGACCCGCGGCTGGTTGATGTCCTGGCTGGCCCGCTCGCATCCCGAGCTGGTGGGCCGCTATCGCGAGCTGTACCGGCGGGGTGCTTACCTGCCGGCCGGTTACCGCGAGATGTTGCGGGAGCGGGCGGCGCCGCTGGTCGCGAAATACCGGCTGGGCGGCGACGAGCGTTCGTTCCGCCAGCCCGTCGCGGTAACCCCGGCGGAGCCGGAACCCCTTCAGGCGACGCTGTTTTGACTAAGTCGGCCGGTCGGCGCGCGGCTTCGTCAGGGTGAATCGGTCCACGACGGTCACCGCGCCGAACGGCCCGCTCAGCGCGTAGTGCGTGGCCTTGATCGACGTATTGCCGCCGGGCTCACCGGGGTCCACCTCGAACGCCGCGAAGCCGTAGGGATTGTCCCGGTCGCGGAAGGCGGACCAGGGCGCGTCCTCCACGACGTAGATCGGCGCCTTGCGTCCGAGCCCCGGGTCGAAGGCGCCGACTCCGGTCAGCACGCGGCAGCGCGGCTCGGGGAAGAAGAACCCGTTCGTGGGTGCCGACGTGCCGCCGCCGCCGATGACGACGTGCACCGTTCCCTTGGTGGAGTCGATGACGTCGTCGCGGGTGGCGACGGGTATCGGCGTTCGGGTGTCGCTCTGCAGCGTGCCGCGCAACGGGTGCGACCGCTCGTAGTGGTGTTCATGGCCGCACACCACCAGGTCGACCCGGTGCTCGTCGAACAACGGGAGCCATTCCTCGCGGATTCCCAGGTCGGCGCCGTTGGCCTTGTCGGCGGTGGAGATCGCCGTCTGATGCATGCACACGACGATCCAATCGATGTCGGGGTCGCGCCGTGCTGCGGCGAGTTCATTTGCCAGCCAACGCTTTTGCTCTCCGCCAGAGTAGCCGTGTACGTAGAAATTCCCGCCGTCCTGAAACGCCACGTCGTCGTTGTTCAGGCTGATCACCCGCACCGAGCCGGCCGTGAACGAGTACCACAGGCCGCGGGTCTCGGGATCCGATCCCGAATCGGGCACCGCGAAGTACGCCTGATAGGCGCCGTAACCGATTGGGCCGTTGCCCAATTCGTTTTCGTGGTTGCCGGCCGCGGGCATCCAGGGCCGGTAACGCGCCGACCGCGTGTTGTTCTCGAACCAGGCCGACCAGGTGCGGATGCGGTCTTGGGCGAGGTTGGCATAGCACAGGTCGCCGTTGACGAGGTTGAACAGCGGCGCCATCCGCTCGACCGCCAGGGTGGTGTCGGCGGATGCGGGCGACCCGATGTTGTCGGTGCCGTATGTGCCGTCAGGCAGCCTCTCCAGCGTCGGCGTGGACTGATCGCCGAAACTGGTGAAGCGAAAGGGCTTTCGCCCGGACGGGGCGGTCCGGATGGTGCCCATCTCCGGCTCGGCGCCGTCGTGCACCGCGGCGTATACGTAGTCGGTGTCTGGGGTGAGGTTCGTCAGGCGGGCGTGGTTCACCCGAATCTCGGTGTTGGACTTGGCGTCGCGGTAGGTGCGGGTTTCGGCCGCCACCGTCTTCCCGAGGCCCGACGCCGGCGTGCCGAACATGACGCGTGGATTCCGGACGGCGTCCACGGTGTGCCAGGACACCACCACCTCGGAGCCGGCGTGCCGGCCGAATTGCAGGTGCAGTCCCGTCACCGGTGGGGCGCCGTTGCGGCTCGGCTGAAACCAGGGGGCGGGCGCGCTGGGGTGCGACCACAACATGGCGGCCCCGCCGCCCACGCCCGCCCCGAGGGCGGCCGAGACCGCGCTGGTCGTCAACAGCCTGCGGCGGCTGATGCCGGGGGCCGGTTCAGGGCCGCCACGGTGTGCGGGATCGTCGACCACTCCTGCTTCATACCCGAGCGCGGTGAACGTCCGCGGAACGGGCGCCCGGCGCGGCCGGGCGAATCCGGCGGCCCTTTCCAGGCGTAGCCCCGTAACGAATTGGGTAGCGTTTTCGATATGACGAACGTGCGAATAGTGACCACGGGGGTCGCAGTGGCGACGTTTGCGGCAGCAGCAGTGCTGGCCGTCACGCCCGCGACCTCATCTGCGGACCCTGCCGGCCACCAGGTGACCTACACCATCACCGCCACCGGCAATCTCACCGGCAACGTCCGCTACATGAACACCGATCCGCCCAGCCAGGCGGCCTTCAACGCCAACTCGTCGCAGTACTTGAACAGCGTGCAGACGGCGTTCAGCGCGGGGCAGCCGCTCGTCTACAACACGACCCTGGCCGACCCGAATCAATGGGCGTTCGTGAACGCGAGCGGCGGGTGTCACTGGCCGGACTGCGATTCGTCGAACATGCCACAGATTCAGTGCCAGATCGCCGTCGACGGCCAGGTCGTGGTGACGCAGAGCGCCACCACCGGCGTCACCTGCTCGACGCGGCCCTGGTGAACCGGTAGCAGCCGCTTATCGGTGCACGCGCAACGCGAGGTAGTACTCGTGCCGCCGCGTGTTGTCGACGGTGTAGCCCACCGCCCTCGTCACCCCGTCGTGGTCGGACTCCAGCCAGCGTTCGGTGTGTTGCCGGCTGAATTCGGTCCACGACGGCACGGTGAACCTCTCGAGGACCGTGTCGGGATGTTCCAGGCTGTGGTAGAGCCCCCAGCTATGGCCTCCCGTTCGCAACCGTGAGCGCCTGACCGCGCTCATCGCCTCCACGAAGTCCTGCAGGGTGTCCGTGACGACTCGATAGCGGACGGTCACCAGCACGGGTCCGTCGTTCGGGCACGGTTCGAACACGACCATCGGCGACGGCCATGCCCGCGAAATATCGCGGCTGAGCTTCCCGGTTTCCGGCCGCAACCCGAGCGGCACGACGCTGAGAGCGGTGACGCCGAGCAACGCCGCCGACAAAGTCAGCGCCACACCCAATCCTTCCCGCGTGGCGATCACACCCCAGAGATACGAGCCGACCGCCTGCGAGCCCGTGAAGACCAGCAGGTACATCGCCAACCCCCGGGCCCGGACCCAGCGCGGCAAATGCAGCTGCGCCGCGGCGTTCAACGTCGTCAGCGTGATCAGCCAGGTCATCCCCGACAACACCAGGAAGGGCGCCGCCGCGGCGAACGGCAGCCAAACCACCGCGAGCGTGGCCGCCCCGTACGCGGCCGCGCAACCGGCCAGCAGCGTGTTGGGCGGCAGCTTCTGGCGTAACGGTGCGGGGACCGCGACGGCGAGCACCGCGCCACAACCGATGGCGCCCAGCGCCATACCGTAGCCACTGGCCCGCAGGTGCCAGGTGTCGGCGGCGGCCACCGGCAACAGGGCCAGCAGGGCCGATGCGGGGAAGACGAAAAGGGCGGCGCGCAGCAGGATCCTGCGAAAGATCGGGCCGTTGACGGCGTAGGCCAACCCGGTGAGAATCGCCTGGCCGAGGTGTTCTCGTTCGACGGGCGCGATCTGTTTCGGCCGCCGCCAGGCCGCCAGGGCGATGATGATGCCCACGAACGAGATCGCGTTGATCGCGAACACCGCTGCCGGACCGACCAACGCCAGGACGACGCCGCCGATGGCGGGTCCGACCACCCGGGCGATGTTCACCGAGACGCTGGCCAAAGTCGCGGCGGCCGTGATCTGCTCGCGCGGAACGACCTCGGGCTGAATCGCCTGCCAGGCCGGCGCGGTCAGCGCGGAGGCGACGCCGATGGCCAGGGTGAACAGCAGCAGCGCGGTCGGGGTGAGTCGGCCAAAGTAGGTCAGTCCCGCCAGCACCAGCGCCACCACCACCGCATACGACTGCAGCACCATCAGCAGCCGCCGCTGGTCGAACACGTCGGCGAGCGCGCCGGCGAACAATCCCAACAGGAGCGTCGGCCCCAGACTCGCGGTCTGGACCAGTGCCACGACGGTGGCGCTGCTGTGACCTTCGACCAGAAACCATTGCGCCGCAACGCTTTGCATCCATGTTCCGACGTTGGAGACGAACTGCGCGATGAACAGGGCGCGGAAAACCTGATTGCGCAAGGGCGCCCAGACCGACACCTCCGCGGTGTCGGTGCGCTCCTGCGTCAGATCCGACATACGAGCCTTTCGCGTCGTGCGGCGGGGTAGAAGTCTAAGACACGCACCCGACGTGCGCATGGCGGATCGGCATCGTCGCCGGGGGACCGGCTACCACCGTGAAAGCCGGGCGAAGCGGGCCGCCGCCATCAGGTCTAGCGGCGGTTGCGAGCGCGGCGGGGCCGGGCGAAGCGGGCCGCCGCCATCAGGCCTAGCCGAGGCTCGGGGCGGAGAATGTGTCGCACTGCTTCGGGTCGCCCGTTTGGTAGCCGACGGTGAACCAATGCTGCCGCTGCTCCGACGAACCGTGCGTCCACGACTCGGGATTGACCCGTCCGGTCGATTCCTTCTGGATGCGGTCGTCGCCCACCGACGCCGCGGCCGAGAGGGCGTCTTGGATGTCCTGGTCGCTCAAGGGCTGCAAATAGGGGACGCCGGTGCTCTCCTGCTTGACGGTCGACGCGTAATGCGCCCAGATGCCCGCGTAGCAGTCCGCCTGTAATTCCGTGCGGACACCGTTGCCGCCTGCGCCCTTCGCCCCTTGCTGGGACCGGCCCAGGACGCCCTGCAGTTGCTGCACGTGGTGGCCGTATTCGTGGGCGACGACGTACTCCTGCGCGAACGGCCCACCGCTGGAACCGAATTTGTCGACGAGCTCCTGGAAGAAGTCGGTGTCGAAGTACGCGGTCTGGTCCACCGGGCAGTAGAACGGGCCCACCGCGGTGGTGGCCGGCCCGCAGCCGGTGTCAACCGAGCCGGTGAACAGCCGCACGTGCGGCCGGGTGTAGCGCGGCATCAGCTGATGCCACACCGCATCCACGGAGTTGCCGGTGGCGACCACGCGGCACTGCACGTACTTGTTGGCGTCGGCCCCGGTCTTGCACTGGCTCAGGTCGAACCCGGGCGCCGAGTAGCCGCTGGTGTTTCCCTGCTGGTTGAGCACGCGGCCCGGATCGACGCCCAGCAACAGGGCGCCGATGAGGATGAGCAGGCCGAGGCCGCCGCCTCCGATGGCCATCCCCATGCCGCCCCCACCCGAGGAGGACGCGGTGCTGGTGTCGATCTGCATTCCCTCGTTGAAGCTCATGGCACGCTCCTAATGTTGCTGGGTCGCGGAGTAGCGGGCGTCGGTGTAGCTGCGCAGGTTTCGCAGGAACCGGCGAAGGCCCAGATTGAGCAGCGGCCCCACCACGTACATCGCCAGCCTGGCCGGGCCCGCGGGCTTCTGCGCCATGGTCCACGTCAACCGGCAACCACCCGGGATGACTTCGACCCGGTAGTCTTCGACGAACGCGGCGACGGCTTGGGTAGAGCATTCGTTGAACCGAAAAGCCATGTGGCTGAACGGTTCCCACGCAAGGAACTCCTCGTTGCCGACCATCCCGCCGCGCATCTCGACGACGCGGGTGGTGCCGACACCGCGCGGCTCGGGGCTGGTCCAGGTCACCTTGGTGATCACGCTCGCCCAGCGCGGCCACGCCTGGGCGTCGGCGAGCACCTCGAACAGCTGCTCGGGCGCGATGGCGAGATCGACGCTGTTGCGGAACACGAAAGGCGCGGTGTCGATGAAGCCCAGGCCGACGCGCTCGCAGGGGAACATGGAATTAATCTAGCCGGGGCCGTCGCTCGCCGCGGCCAGCAACGGCACAACGACGTCGCTGATCGGCGTCGCCAAGTTGTGGGCGCGGGCCTTGCGGATGATCACCCCGTTGCGGATGTCCCATTCCATCGGCCGACGGTTCTCCCGGTCGGCCAGGATCGAGGTGCCCATGTCCTCGGGAACGTGGCGAAACATGCCGGCCAACTCGTCGACGATGCCGTCGGGCAGCCGGGCGCCTTCGGCGCGGGCTACCGCCAGGCATTCGGCGACGTAGCGTCGCGACAGTTCGGTCACGTCGTCGCGGCGGAACATGCCGGACCGCCGCCCGGACAGCGCCATGAACCCGGCCAGCGCGTTGGTGAGCAGCTTGCGCCAGGCCGCGGTGATGAAGTCGGGATCGCACTCGACGCGGCAGCCGGCGCCGCGCAGCAGCTCGGCGAGCGTCTGCGCCGACGGCCCGCTGGGCAGCACCAGGGACGGTTCGGTGCGCAGCCGGACCCATCCCTCGGGCTGGGTCTCGGCCGAATACCAGACGATCCCGGGCACCACCGGTGACGACGGGCAATGCGGCTGCACCTGTTCGACCTGCTCCACGCCGTTCTGCAACACGGCGACGATCGTGTGCGGGCCGCAGAGGCGCGCCAGCCATCCGGCGGCGGCGTCGTTCTGGGTGGCCTTGACCGCCAGCACCACCACGTCGACGGGGCCGGTGACCTGGCCGGGATCGGTGTGCACCGGGCCGGGCACCACGATCGGATCCGCGCCGTCGGGCCGCAATTCGATGCGTTCCCGGGCCGTGCGGCCGCATACCTGAACCGCGTGCCCGGCCTTGTGCAGCAGCGCGGCGACCGTCGTGCCGACGGCCCCGGGGCCGACTAGTGCGATTTCGGTTGGGGGGTTGGTGGCAATAGGTCCGAAAGTACCTCCTCTAGACTGGTCACTCGTCCAAAGCCCGCTGAAAAAGGAGTGTTTGTGCTGCGCAGCCACGCCGCCGGTTCGCTGAGAAGCAGCGACGCCGGGCAGCAGGTGACGCTCGCGGGCTGGGTGGCTCGCCGCCGCGACCACGGCGGGGTCATCTTCATCGACCTGCGCGACGCCTCGGGTATCGCGCAGGTGGTGTTCCGCAACGCCGAGGTGCTGGCCCAGGCGCACCGGTTGCGCGCCGAGTTCTGCGTCGCGGTGACCGGCGTCGTCGAGATCCGCCCGGAAGGCAATGCCAATCCCGAGATCGCCACCGGCGACATCGAGGTCAACGTCGCCTCCCTGACCGTGCTCGGCGACAGCGCGCCGCTGCCGTTCCAGCTCGACGAACCCGCCGGCGAGGAGCTGCGGCTGAAGTACCGCTATCTCGACCTACGCCGCGATGGCCCCGCCGCGGCACTTCGCCTGCGCTCCAACGTGAATGCCGCCGCCCGTGCGGTGCTGGCGGGCCACGACTTCGTCGAGATCGAGACACCGACCATCACCCGCTCGACGCCCGAAGGCGCGCGCGACTTCCTGGTGCCGGCCCGGCTGCACCCCGGCTCGTTCTACGCCCTGCCGCAGAGCCCGCAGCTGTTCAAGCAATTGCTGATGGTGGCCGGGATGGAGCGCTACTACCAGATCGCCCGCTGCTACCGCGACGAGGATTTCCGGGCCGACCGTCAGCCCGAGTTCACCCAGCTCGATATGGAGATGAGCTTCGTGGACGCCGAGGACATCATCGCGATCTCCGAGGAGATCCTGACCGCGTTGTGGGCGTTGATCGGATACCAGGTCCCAACGCCGATCCCGCGGATCACCTATGCGGATGCGATGCGACGGTTCGGCTCCGACAAGCCGGACATGCGGTTCGGGCTCGAGCTCGTCGAGTGCACAGAGTTCTTCTCCGACACCACATTTCGAGTTTTCCAGGCACCGTACGTCGGTGCGGTGGTGATGCCCGGCGGGGCGTCGCAGCCGCGGCGCACGCTGGACGGCTGGCAGGACTGGGCCAAGCAGCGCGGGCACCGCGGGCTGGCCTACGTGCTGGTCGGCGACGACGGCACGCTCGCCGGCCCGGTCGCCAAGAACCTCAGCGACACCGAACGGGACGGATTGGCCGCGCACGTCGGGGCGAAGCCAGGGGACTGCATCTTCTTCTCGGCCGGGCCGCCGAAGTCGTCGCGCGCCTTATTGGGTGCCGCGCGCGGGGAGATCGCCAGCCGGCTCGACATGATCGACCCCGACGCGTGGGCGTTCGTCTGGGTGGTGGACCCGCCGCTGTTCGAGCCCGCCGACGAGGCGACCGCCGCCGGTGACGTGGCCGTCGGCTCCGGCGCCTGGACCGCGGTGCATCACGCGTTCACCTCGCCCAAACCCGAATACTCCGACGTGGTGGACACCGATCCCGGCAGCGTGCTGGCCGACGCCTACGACATCGTCTGCAACGGCAACGAGATCGGCGGCGGCTCGATCCGTATTCACCGGCGCGACATCCAGGAGCGGGTGTTCGCCGTGATGGGCCTGGACCAGGCCGAGGCGGAAGAAAAGTTCGGATTCCTGTTGGAGGCGTTCACCTTTGGCGCGCCGCCGCACGGCGGGATCGCCTTCGGCTGGGACCGCATCAACGCGCTGCTGTCCCGGGTGGACTCGATCCGCGAGGTGATCGCGTTCCCGAAGACCGGCGGCGGCGTCGACCCGCTCACCGATGCGCCCGCGCCGATCACCGCCCAGCAGCGCAAGGAGTCCGGAATAGACGCCAAGCCAGAAAAGGTTGACCGGGCATGACCGAAATGCCTGACACCGCGACGATCAACAACTTCAACAGCGCCATCATCGACGAGTTCCGGACCAACGGCGGCAAGGTGGGCGGCCAGTTCGAGAACGCCAACCTGCTGCTGCTGCACACGACCGGCGCGAAGTCCGGCGAGTCGCGGGTGTCGCCGCTGGCCTATTTCCGCATCGACGGCAAGCTGATCATCATCGGCTCCTTCGCCGGTTCCCCGGTAAGCCCGGCGTGGGTGCACAACCTGCGGGCCAACCCGCGGGCACGTGTCGAGATCGGCGCCCCGGAGGGAGTGCAGGAGTTCGCCGTCACGGCGCGCGAGTTGCCGTCCGACGAGCGCGACGCGCTCTTCGAGAAGGTCACCGCGGCCGCCCCCGGCTTCGCCGAATACCAGTCCAAGACCAGCCGGGTCATTCCGTTGTTCGAGTTGCAGCGCACCTAGGCCCGTGGGCACCTTGCGGCGGACGATGGCTCCCGCGGCTCTCGCCGCCGCCCGCGCGGGTCTCAAACGGCTGCGTGTGGTGTGGTTCAACCTGGTGCAGACCGCGGTGGCCGCGGGCCTGTCCTGGTACCTCGCGCACGATCTCCTGGAGCACCCGCAGCCGTTCTTCGCGCCGATCGCCGCGGCGGTGTCGTTGTCGACGAGCAACGTGCTGCGCGCGCAACGCGCCGTCCAGATGATGGTCGGGGTCACCCTGGGGATCGGGGTCGGCTCGGTGGTGCAGGGCCTGCTGGGACCCGGGGCGCTCCCCATCGGAGTCGCCGCGCTGGTCGCGCTGGGCGCCGCGGTCTTCATCGGGGGCGGCTTCATCGGGCACGGGATGATGTTCGCCAACCAGACCGTGGTGTCGGCGATCCTGGTGCTGGCCCTCTACCGCGGCGGCGTCGGCCTGGAACGCATCTTCGACGCGCTGATCGGCGGCGCGGTGGCCATCGTTTTCGCCGTATTGCTGTTCCCCGCCGACCCGCTGCAGCTGCTGCGCACCGCCCGCGTCGGAGTGCTGAGCGTGTTGCACGACGTCTTGTCGCGAGCCGCGGACATCGCCGCCGGGCGCAGAGCACCCCCTCCCGACTGGCCGCTGACGGCCGTCGACCGAATGCACGAGCAGCTCAGCGGACTGCTGGAGGCGCGCACCACCGCCCGCCACGTCGTCACCATCGCCCCGCGACGCTGGGGCCTGCGGGACACCGTCGAGGCCGCCGACCATCAGGCCGTGCACGTGGCCTTGCTGGCCGGTTCGGTGCTGCAACTCGCCCGCGCCGTCGCCAACAACGCCGACGGCTTCCGCGAGGGGCTTCCGCGGCCCGTGCACACGGTGTTGGTGGTGCTGGGGGCCGGAACCGCTCTCGCCGACCGCGATCCCGCCGGCGCGTGCGCGTACGCCGCGTCCGCGCGTCATCACGCTTCGGAATTGCAGTCAGCCGCGCGCGAGAAAACCCAGTTGATCCTGGCCGACGTCGTCAGCGCCTGTGTCGACGATCTGCAACGGGTCATCGATCTTCGGCACGTGTGACCGAGTCAGCGCGAGTCGGCCAAGAACTCCTGGACCAACTTCCTCGGGGCCTGCGTCAGCCACGCCTCGGTGATCAGATCCTCGAGGTCGCGGACCGCGATCTTGGCGAGCCTGACCAGCACCACCGGGTAGCCGTCGAAATGCGGCGTCGTGAAATACACGTCCGGCTCGTCGGCGATCAGCCCGAACTTGACCCCCTCGTCGGACACCCGCACGCCGAGAATTTCGCCGTCGGGCGGTTCCAGGCCTTCGTGTTCCAGCGCCTCGCGTTCGGAAGGGCGCAACGGTCGCTCCCAGGCCAGCAACTTCTTACCGACCCGCCACTCATGCGGTGACGGCTCCGAGGTGAGTGCCAGCTCACGAACGATGCGGGCGACGTCGTACCACGTGGCCACATCTCGATTGTGCTCCCGGTTTCGCCCGCGTGCCGCCGTATCGGCAAACGGTTTTGCGCCGCGGACGGCGTGGGATGGCCCGGTGTGATGTGATCAGCCTTGTGTCTGCAGCCGACGCCGGGGCCGCCCGCCGCCATCGAGTCACCCACCGCACCGAGTACCGCTACTCCGACGTCGTGACCAGCTCGTATGGCCGCGGCTTCCTCACCCCGCGGGATTCGATGCGGCAGCGGTGCATCGTGCACGAGCTGACCATCGATCCCGCGCCCGCCGACGTCTCCACCAGCAGCGACGTCTACGGCAACATCAGCTCGTACTTCCACGTCACGGAGCCGCATCACACCCTGACCGTCACCAGCGACTCCATCGTGGACGTGTATCCACCGGCTCCCGGGCGCTACACCAGCGGCCCGGCGGTGCAACCGTGGGAAGCGGCCCGCCCGACGGGGGGCAGGGGAGCGCTCGCCGCGGAATTCACCCTGGATCTCAACCCGCCCGAGATCACCGACGAGGTCCGCGAATAC
Organism: Mycobacterium sp. 852002-51613_SCH5001154; assembly: GCF_001667425.1. Classification (NCBI taxonomy): domain Bacteria; kingdom Bacillati; phylum Actinomycetota; class Actinomycetes; order Mycobacteriales; family Mycobacteriaceae; genus Mycobacterium; species Mycobacterium sp. 852002-51613_SCH5001154. The sequence continues at coordinate 29,890 of NZ_LZII01000066.1, forward strand.
GCGGCGCCCAGTTTCGTCCCGGAGCGCCCGCTGGTCGACGTGCTGCGCGACCTCGCGTCGCGGATTTTCGCCGACTTCACCTACCGCTCCGGGTCGACGACGATTTCCACCGGGGTCAATGAGGTTCTGGCGGCCCGGGAAGGGGTATGTCAGGACTTTGCACGGCTGGCGATCGCCTGCCTGCGCGCCAACGGTCTTGCGGCCAGCTACGTGTCCGGCTACCTGGCCACCGACCCGCCACCGGGGAAGGATCGAATGATCGGTATAGACGCCACCCACGCCTGGGCGGCGGTGTGGACACCGCAGGAGCCCGGCCAGTTCGAATGGCTGGGTTTGGACCCCACGAACGATCAGCTGGTCGACGAGCGCTACATCATCGTCGGACGCGGCCGCGACTACGCGGACGTGCCGCCGCTGCGGGGCATCATCTACACCGATTCCGAACGTAGCGTGATCGACGTTGCGGTCGACGTGGTGCCCTTCGAGGGGGATGTGCTCCATGCGTGACTTCAACTGCCCCAATTGCGGCCAGCGCCTGATGTTCGAGAACTCCACCTGCCTGAACTGCGGCAGCGCGCTGGGCTTTTCGCTCGAGCAAATGGCCCTGCTGGTGATCGCCGAGGAGAACGCCGGCGAGCACGCCGGTTTCGTGGACGCCGCCGAGTATCAGCTATGCGCCAATCTTCAGCTGGCCGAATGCAATTGGCTGGTGCCGATCAACAATCCGCGGCTGTTGTGCCCGTCCTGCGCGCTGACCACGGTGCGGCCCAACGACTCCGACGCCGCCGGCCTGGCGGAGTTCGCCCGAGCCGAGGCGGCCAAACGGCGGCTGATCGCCGAGCTGCACGAGCTGAAGCTGCCGATCATCGGGCGCGATCAAGATTCCGAGCAGGGATTGGCCTTCCATCTGCTGTCCAGCGCGCACGAGAAGGTGATGACGGGGCACGACAACGGCGTCATCACACTGGATCTGGCCGAGGGCGACGACGTGCACCGCGAGCAGCTGCGGGTGGAGATGGAGGAGCCGTACCGCACCCTGCTGGGTCACTTCCGGCACGAGATCGGGCACTACTACTTCTACCGGCTGATCGCCCCGTCCAGCGACTACCTGGCGCGGTTCAACGAGCTGTTCGGTGATCCCGACGCCGACTACCAGGAGGCGCTGGACCGGCATTACAGCGAGGGGCCGCCCGAGGACTGGCAGGAAGACTTCGTGTCGTCGTACGCCACCATGCATCCCGCCGAGGACTGGGCCGAGACGTTCGCCCACTACCTGCACATCCGCGACACGCTGGACACCTCGGCGTGGTGCGGCTTCGCGTCGGCGTCGGCCACCTTCGACCGACCAGCCCTGGGCCCCAGCGCTTTTCAGATGATTATCGACATGTGGCTGCCGTTGTCGTGGTCGCTGAACATGGTGAACCGGTCGATGGGCCACGACGACCTGTACCCGTTCGTGCTGCCGGTTGCGGTGCTGGAGAAGATGAAGTTCATCTACACCGTGGTCGACGAGGTGACCTCCGAGTCGCGGGGGCCCGCCGCTATCGCGGGCTAGCCCGCGACGGTGTGCTTTTCCATCACGGCGGATCTGGTGTTGGTGCACATGCTGCGTCGTCGGCGACTGCCCGACCCGCACCGCTACCGGGGGCGCCATGGATCCGGCGGCGTCGAACGTGTGATCTGCTATCTGTAATCCCTTGTGTCACTTTGGCTTCAGACGTCACAATGTGGTCTTTTTTGTCGGTGGGTGTTCGTAGGGTTTGAGGGG
>NZ_LZII01000067.1:0-6125 GCF_001667425.1 Mycobacterium sp. 852002-51613_SCH5001154
GCGGTGTGTGTGTTGACGTGTGGCGCCGACACTTTGGTCGGGGCGGGCGCGCGCCCGGTGTTGCGTGTCGACGAACTGGACCTGTCGGGGCGGTGCGCGAAGCCCATCACCGACGCCGACCGGCACTCGCCACTGAAGGTCGAGAACACCGCCTATGTGATGTTCACCTCGGGGTCCACCGGTACCCCCAAGGGCGTAGTGGTTAGCCACGCCGGCCTGGTCGGATTGGCCGCGTCGCAATGCAAGGTGTACGGGCTGGGCGCGCAGTCGCGCGTGCTGATGGTGGCCGCGCCGACCTTCGATGCGTCGATCTTCGATCTGTTGTGGGCGGTCGGGTCCGGCGCGACGTTGGTGATGGCCCCGCCCCAGGCCTACGCGGGAGAGGCGCTGACCGAGTTGCTGCAGGACCAGCGGGTCAGCGCGGCGGTGGTGACCCCGACGGTGTTGGCGTCGCTGGACCGGGCCCGGCTGGACGGACTCGACACGCTGGTTACCACGGGAGAGGCGTGCCCGGCGGAGTTGGTCGGCGCCTGGGCGCCGGGTCGGCGGATGTTCAACGGCTATGGCCCCTCCGAGACCACCATCTGCGCCACGTCCACTGCGCCGCTGTCGGCGGGGCAGCCGGTGAGCATCGGCACCCCGATCCCGGGGGTGTGCGCGCTGGTGCTCGACGCGCGGCTGAACCCGGCCCCGATCGGGGTGGTCGGCGAACTGTATTTGAGCGGGCCCGCACTCGCGCACGGCTACCTGGGCCGGATGGGTTTGACTGCGGAACGGTTTGTGGCCAACCCGTTTGGGGGTGCGGGGGCGCGGATGTATCGCACCGGGGATTTGGTGCGCTGGACGTCTGCGGGTGTGCTGGAGTACTTGGGCCGCATCGATGCCCAGATCAAGTTGCGGGGGCAGCGCATCGAACTCGGGGAGATCGAAAATGCCTTGCTGGCGTGCCCGCAGGTCGTTCAGGCCGCGGCCGCCGTGCACCACGGCCCCAAGGGTGATCGCCTCATCGGCTACGTCAGTGGGGTGCCGCGCCCCGATCCGACGACGGCGCGTCAGCAGTTGAGCGCGCGGTTGCCCGATTACATGGTGCCGGCGGAAATTATTGTGCTCGAAGAAGTTCCGTTGACCTCGTCGGGCAAGGTCGATCGTCGGGCGCTGCCGGCGCCGGTGGTGGCCATTGCGCCGTTCCGGGCGCCGCACACCGAGACCGAGAAAATCGTGGCCGAGGTCTTCGCCCAGGTGTTGGGCCAGGATCGGGTCGGACTCGATGACGACTTCTTTGCCCTGGGTGGGGATTCGTTGGTCGCCGCCCGGGTGAGCACGCGACTGCAGCTGGCGCTGGGCAGAGAAGTGCCCGTGCGCTACCTCTTCGACGCGTCCACCGTCGCGCGTCTGGCCGACCATCTGCACCGTCATCGTGGCGGCCCCGCCTGGGCTCCGTTGCAGGTGATGCCGCGTCCGGAGCGAGTTCCGCTCTCGTTTGCGCAGAGCCGGTTGTGGTTCCTTGACCGGTTCGAGGGTGGCGGCGCGACCTACAACATGCCGATCGCGTTTCGGATCAATGGGGCGCTGGACGTCGAGGCGCTCGGCGCTGCCCTCGACGATGTCATCGCCCGGCACGAGTCGCTGCGCACCATATTTCCCGACATCGATGGCGTGCCGGTGCAGCAGGTGCTGCCGGCCCGGACCGGGATGTGGCGGCGCGGTAGCGCGATGGTCGTGTCCTTGCCGGAGCAGGACGTGGTCGAAGAGTTGCTCACGCTGGTGGCGTATCGATTCGATTTGTCAACCGAAATCCCTATTCGTGCGCAGATCTACTCGGTGGGGCCCGAGCAGCATGTGGTCGGAATTGTTGTGCACCACATCACTTATGACGGTTGGTCGCTGCCGCCATTGGCCCGCGATGTGGGCGAGGCCTATCGGGCACGACGGCAGGGCTTAGCCCCGGCGTGGGCGCCCTTGGCGGTGCAGTACGTCGATTACACGCTATGGCAGCGAACGCATTTGGGTGACCTCGACGACAGCGACAGCCCCATCGCCGCGCAGCTGAAGCATTGGAAGCAGACCCTGGCCGGAATGCCTGAGTGCCTGACGCTCCCCATTGACCGGCCCTATCCGCCGGTGGCTGATTACCGGGGCGCCAGTGTGGCGGTGGACTGGCCGGCCGAGTTGCAGCAGCGGGTCCGCCTGGTGGCCGGCGAGTACAACGCGACCAGCTTCATGGTGGTCCAGGCCGCCCTGGCGGTGTTGTTGTCCAAACTGGGTGCCACGAGTGAGGTGGCGGTCGGGTTCCTGATCGCCGGGCGGCGCGACCCGGCGCTGGATGAGCTGGTGGGTTATTTCATCAATACCTTGGTGCTGCGTGTCGATCTGGCCGGTGATCCCACCTTCGCCGAGCTGCTCGCCCAGGTGCGCCAGCGCGGCCTGGCGGCCTACGAACACCAAGACGTGCCCTTCGAGGTGCTGGTTGAACGGCTCAACCCAACCCGAAGCGCAACCCGTCACCCGCTCTTTCAGGTGGTGTTGTCTTGGCAGAACTTTGCCGGGCAGGACAACGATCCGGCCGCGAGGTTGGCCTTGGGTGATGTGCAGGTCACGCCGCTGCCAGGCTCACGGCGAGTCGTCGACGACACCCGAATGGATTTGGTCTTCTCTCTGGGCGAACGGTGGACCGAAGCCGGTGAGCCCGCCGGGATCGGGGGAACGGTGGATTTCCGCACCGATGTGTTCGACGTAGCCAGCATCGAGACGCTGATCGAGCGGTTGCGGCGGGTATTGACCGCGATGACCGCCGATCCCATCCGACGGCTCTCGTCGGTGGATGTACTGGATGCCGGTGAGCACACGGACTTGGATCAGTGGGGTAACCGGGCGGTCTTGGCAGAGCCGGTGAGCACGTTGGCGTCGATCCCGGCGGTGTTCGCCGAGCAGGTGGCGCGTGCCCCGGAGGCGGTGGCGCTCAGCTACGAGCAGGGGTCGTGGACCTACCGCGAGGTTGACGAAGCCGCTAACCGGTTGGCGCACTTGTTGGTTGGCCAGGGCGTGGGCCGGGGTCAGTGTGTGGCGCTGCTGTTGCCCCGATCGGCCGAGACGATCGTGGCGGTTCTGGCGGTGTTGAAGACCGGCGCGGCTTATTTGCCGATCGATCCGATGCACCCCGACGCTCGGGTCCGGTTCATGCTGGCCGATGCCGCGCCGCTCGCCGCGATCACCACCGCCGGGCTGGCCGACCGGCTCGACGGGTGCGATCTGCGGGTCATCGATGTCGACGACCCAGGCATCCTCAGTTGCCCGAGCACGGGCTTACCGGCGCCGGGCGCCGACGACATCGCCTACTTCATCTACACCTCGGGCACGACGGGCGCCCCCAAGGGGGTGCCGATCGCCCATCAGAGTGTGATCCGGCTGCTGGAGTCACTGGACTCCGAGATGGCGCCGGGACAGGTGTGGACGCAGTGTCATTCCTTGGCCTTCGACTATTCGGTGTGGGAGATCTGGGGCGCACTGCTGCGCGGCGGGCGGCTGGTGGTGGTGCCCGAATCGGTGACGCGCTCACCAAAAGACCTGCACGCTTTGCTCGTTGCCGAACAAGTCAGCGTGTTGAGCCAGACCCCATCGGCGTTCTACGCGCTGCAAACCGCCGACGCGCTAGCACCCGAGCTGGGAGGGCAGCTCAAACTTGAGACTGTGGTGTTCGGCGGTGAGGCGCTTGAACCACAACGCCTTCGGACTTGGCTGCACGACCACCCGGGTCTGCCGCGCCTGGTCAACATGTACGGCATTACCGAAACCACGGTGCACGCCTCGTTCCGGGAGATTGTCGCGGCCGACACCGACACTGTTGCCAGTCCTATCGGGATGCCGTTGGCGCACTTGGCCTTTTTTGTCCTCGATCGGTACCTGCGGGCGGTGCCGGTGGGTGTAATCGGTGAGTTGTATGTCACCGGTTCCGCTGTGGGACTGGGGTATTGGCGGCGGGCCGGCTTGACCGCGACGCGGTTTGTTGCGTGTCCATTTGGGGGATCCGGGGCGCGGATGTATCGGACCGGGGACCTGGTGTCTTGGGGCGCCGACCGGCAGCTGCGGTACGTGGGGCGGGCCGATGAGCAGGTCAAGATCCGCGGGTACCGCATCGAGCTCGGCGAGATCGAGGCGGCTCTGAGCGCCCATCCGGGAGTGGCGCAGGCGGCGGTGATCGCACACACCGCGAACGCGGATCCGGAGGGGGTCAGCGACAAGCAACTGGTGGGCTATGTCGTACTGAATCAAAAGTTGGAGCCGGCAACGGAAGCGGACCTGGTGGGGAGCGAACGAGTCGACGAGCTACGCCGTTTCGTGGCTGGCCGGTTGCCCGAGTTCATGGTGCCGGCGGCGATCATGGTCGTGGAGTCGCTGCCGTTGACGGTCAACGGCAAACTTGACCGGCGGGCGCTGCCGGCGCCCGAGTTCATCAGCGCAGTAGGGTACCGACCGCCGCGTGAACAACGGGAACGCTTGTTGGCCAAACTTTTTGGCGAGGTTCTCGGGGTGCCGCGGGTCGGCATTGATCAGTCATTCTTCGACCTGGGTGGGCATTCGCTGTCGGCAACACGGCTGATAGCGCGAGTTCGAACCGAATTGGGCGTCGAAGTCCCGATTCAGGTGTTGTTCGACGCGTCCACCGTGGCCGGATTGGCCGAATGGATTGCTGCTCATGCGGGCGAACAGGCGAGGCCGGCGTTGACGGCACAAGAGCGGCCCGCGGTGGTGCCGTTGTCGTTTGCGCAGAGCCGTTTGTGGTTCATCGACCGGTTCGAGGGCGGGGGTGCGACCTACAACATACCGATCGCCTTCCGCATCAAAGGGGCGCTGGATGTCGAGGCGCTCGGCGCGGCGCTCGATGATGTCATCGCCCGCCACGAATCGCTGCGCACCATCTTTCCCGACATCGACGGTGTGCCGTTCCAGCAGGTGCTGGCTGCCCGGGCGGGGATGTGGCGGCGCGGTGGCGCGGCGGTCATGTCGGTGCCGGAGCGCGACCTGGTCCCAGAGTTGTTGACGCTGGTTACGTATCGGTTTGATTTGTCGGCGGAGGTCCCGATTCGTGCGCAGATTTATTCGATGGGCCCCGAGGAGCATGTGGTGGGGATCGTCCTGCACCACATCGCCTTTGACGGATGGTCCATGGTACCGATGGTCCGTGATGTGGGCCAGGCGTACCAAGCGCGGCGGGAGGGCAGGGCCCCGGGCTGGGCGTCGTTGGCGGTGCAGTACGTCGATTACACGCTGTGGCAACGGGAGTGGTTGGGGGCCGAGTCTGATCCCGACAGTGTGATCGCCGAGCAGTTGCGATACTGGCGGCAGGAGTTGGCCGATGTCCCGGAGGCGGTGTCGCTGCCGGCAGATCGGCCCCGCCCGCCGGTGCTCAGTTATCGCGGTGATGCAGTCGATTTGCACATCGACCCGCAAGTGTGGGCGGGAGTTAAGGCGGTGGCAGCGACGCACAACGCGACGGTCTCGATGGTGTTGCAGGCGGCATTGGCGGTGCTGCTGCACCGGGTCGGAGCCGGTGAGGACGTGGTGATCGGCGCGACGATCGCCGGGCGGCTAGATGAGGCACTCGATGATCTGGTCGGGTTCTTCGTCAACTCTTGGGCGTTGCGGGTGGGGGTCAATACCGCGCACCGGTTCAGCGAGGTACTCGAGCAGGTGCGCCAGAAAGCGCTGGACGCTTACAGCAACCAGGAAGTTCCCTTCGAACTGCTGGTCGAGCAGCTCAATCCGGTGCGCTCGACGGCGCATCACCCGCTGTTCCAGGTAGCCCTGGTCTTCCAAAACAATGTGCGCCCCGAGATGGCGGCGATCGACGGACTCAGCGTCGAGCCGCTCGTGGCCGACGTCCGCACCGCGAAGTTCGAGCTGGATTTCAATATCGGTGAGGCGCCTACCGAGGACCCCACCGCTCCGATGGCGACGGGGATAGTCACGTACGCCACCGATCTGTTCGACCGGTCCACCGTCGAGCGGTTGGTCGCCTGGTTCGGGCGGGTGATCGAGGCGGTGGTCGCGGATTCGTCGGTGGTGGTGGGTGAGGTGGCGTTGCTGGATCGCGGTGAGCGTGAGTTGGTGTTGTCGGGGTGGTCTGG
>NZ_LZII01000068.1:0-82282 GCF_001667425.1 Mycobacterium sp. 852002-51613_SCH5001154
CGCACGCGAGGCGCCCCGGAGGCAGCCGTCCACCTGGACGGTTTGCGCCGACCCAAACCGGGTACGCACCCCCAGACGACGAACCCCCACCCTTCTGATTGGTTCAGACGGATTTGGTGACGCCGACGTAGGACAGCACCACGTCGGATTCGTCGGTCACTTGGGTCAGCGTTGCGTAGGACCGGATGAACGACTGACCCACGCACCCATCGATTTTGACGTGGAATCCGGTGACGATGACCCGCGGATTCGGGCCCGTGAACTCTTTCTTGGCCACCGGTACTTCGACTACGACACCGGGCTTGAGGCCCACGGTGATCAAGCCGCCCATCGGGGTGGTGACCAACGGCACCGGTGTCGGCGTACCGGCAAACACGCCCGCCAAGCCCAAGCCCGGGGTGACGCCGGCGTTGCCCCCGAGGGTGACGCCGTTGGACGTGCTCATGTCGATTCCACAGCCGATCTCGTAACCCACCTCGAGGACGCCGCGAGGGTGTTCGAGCCCGTCCAGTGACGCGGCGAACGTTCCGCGGGCGAGGTATTCGCGAGACGAGATTGCGGTGGTCAACGGTGCTATGGGAACTTGCGACTCGTCCTTCGCCCCGAGAGTCAGGGTCCAGCCTTCGGGCGTCGTGTAGGTCACCGGTTCGGACGAGGGCACCCGCCCGTCGTCCGGCGTGACCGCGGCGGCGTTTTCAGCGTCGGGGTCGGCGGCCGTTGGAGGCGCCGTCACCGCTGACATGACGACGCACAACGCGACCATCGCAGCGCGACGAACGACCACGGCTATCGGCCACACATGCGACACCGTATGTACGGCCCGATTCCGCTCGCGAAATTTGCCGGTCGACTCGCCAAAGTCGTTGTGCGTTCGTAACCGTTATGGGATATGGCCGCGGAAGTTTGGGGTGGAATGCCGTTCTGGGACGACCGAGAGACGATTCGGACGGTGTTCTGCCGCCGTGGCCCGACGGGAAAAAGTTAACGACGCGCGTCGCCATCGCGCTGGACGCCCCGGACGGCGGCGGTGCCCGACCGGTGTCGAAGGTACCCCCGCGCAACCGCAACGGCTGGCCGCAGTCGGGTAAATCGCCTGGCCAGGACCACCGAGCCCGCGGGTGTGCCATGATGTCGGAGCTGTCAAGACATTAGGGAGCGGCCGTGGATCTCAACTTGTCGATTGTCACGCGACCGGTCGAGCGCCTGATAGCTACGGCGCAGAACGGGCTCGAGGTCTTGCGATTGGGGGGCTTGGAAACCGGCACCGTGCCGTCGCCGTCTCAGATCGTCGAGAGCGTGCCGATGTACAAGCTCCGACGTTATTTCCCGCCCGACAGCCGGCCAGACAAGCCGCGGGTCGGCCCTCCGGTGCTGATGGTGCACCCGATGATGATGTCGGCGGACATGTGGGACGTCACGCGCGAGGACGGCGCGGTCGGCATCCTGCACGCCAACGGGCTGGATCCCTGGGTCATCGACTTCGGCGAACCCGACAAGGTCGAAGGCGGCATGCGCCGCACCTTGGCCGACCACATCGTCGCGCTCAGCCAGGCGATCGACACCGTCAGGGACGTCACCGGCAGCGATATCCATCTGGTCGGGTATTCGCAGGGTGGCATGTGGTGCTACCAGGTCGCCGCGTACCGGCGTTCGAAAAGCCTGGCCAGCATCGTCACCTTCGGTTCGCCGGTGGACACCCTGGCCGCCCTGCCGATGGGCATCCCGGCGAACTTCGCCGCGCCCGCCGCCAACTTCATGGCCGACCACGTCTTCAGCCGGCTGGACATCCCCAGCTGGATGGCGCGCACCGGGTTTCAGATGCTCGACCCGCTCAAGACGGCCAAGGCACGGGTGGACTTCGTGCGCCAGTTGCACGACCGCGAGGCGCTACTGCCGCGCGAACAGCAGCGCCGGTTCCTCGAGCGCGAAGGCTGGATTGCCTGGTCCGGTCCGGCGATCTCCGAACTGCTCAAACAATTCATCGCCCACAACCGGATGATGACCGGCGGCTTCGCCGTCAACGGGCAGATGGTCACGCTCACCGACATCACCTGCCCGGTGCTGGCCTTCGTCGGCGAGGTCGACGACATCGGTCAGCCGGCGTCGGTGCGGGGCATCCGGCGGGCCGCCCCGGACGCCGAGGTCTACGAAAGCACCATCCGCACAGGGCATTTCGGCCTGGTCGTCGGGTCCAAGGCGGCGCAGCAGAGCTGGCCGACCGTCGCCGAATGGGTGCAATGGATCTCCACCGGCGGCGACAAGCCGGACGGCATCGACCTGATGGCCGACCAGCCCGAGGAGCACACGGACAGCGGCGTCGCCCTGAGCTCCCGGCTCGTGCACGGCATCGGGGAGGTCTCCGAGGCGGCGCTGGGCATGGTGCGCGGCGCCGCCAACACCGTGGTCGCGGCCAACAAGTCGATGCGCACCCTCGCCGTCGAAACGGCCCGCACGCTGCCGCGGCTGGTCCGGCTGGGACAGATCAACGACCACACCCGAATCTCTCTGGGCCGCATCATCGATGAGCAGGCGCACGACGCCCCGCAGGGTGAGTTCCTGCTGTTCGACGGGCGCGTGCATACCTACGAGGCCGTCAACCGGCGCATCACCAATGTCGTCCGCGGCCTGATCGAGGTCGGGGTGCGGCAGGGCGACCGGGTCGGCGTGCTGATGGAGACGCGACCCAGCGCGCTGGTCGCCATCGCCGCGCTGTCCCGGCTGGGCGCGGTCGCCGTCGTGATGCGACCGGATGCCGACCTGGCGGCGTCGGTCCGGCTCGGGGGAGTGACCGAGCTGCTGACCGACCCCACCAACCTGGAGGCGGTGCTGGCGTCGGATCGCCAAGGGCTGCGGCAGGTGCTGGTGCTCGGCGGCGGCGAGTCGCGGGACCTGCACCTGCCCGACGACAGCGACGTCATCGACATGGAACGGATCGACCCGGACGCCGTCGAGCTGCCCGGCTGGTACCGGCCCAACCCGGGGCTGGCGCGGGACCTGGCGTTCATCGCGTTCAGCACGGCCGGCGGCGAGCTGGTCGCCAAGCAGATCACCAACTACCGGTGGGCGGTGTCGGCTTTCGGGACCGCCTCGACGGCCGCGCTGGACCGCCGGGACACCGTGTACTGCCTGACCCCGCTGCACCACGAGTCGGCGCTGCTGGTCAGCCTGGGCGGCGCGGTGGTCGGCGGAACCCGCATCGCACTGTCCCGCGGCCTGGACCGCGACAGGTTCGTTCAAGAGGTGCGGCAGTACGGCGTCACGGTGGTGTCCTACACCTGGGCCATGCTCCGCGAGATCGTCGACGACCCCGCGTTCGTGCTGCACGGCAACCACCCGGTGCGGCTGTTCATCGGGTCCGGCATGCCGACGGGCCTGTGGGGCCGGGTCGTCGACGCGTTTGCGCCCGCCCATGTCGTCGAGTTCTTCGCGACCACCGACGGACAGGCGGTGCTGGCCAACGTGTCCGGCGCCAAGGTCGGCAGCAAGGGTCGCCCGCTGCCGGGCGCCGGGCGCATCGAGCTGGCAGCCTACGACGCCGAGCAGGACCTGATCCTGGAGAACGACCGTGGCTTCGTCCAGGTCGCCGAGCCGAAACAGGTCGGGGTGCTGCTCGCCGCCTCCAACGGCCCGATCGATCCCACGGCGTCGGTCAAACGGGGAGTCTTCGCCGCCGGGGACACCTGGATCTCGACCGAGTACCTGTTCTACCGCGACGACGATGGCGACTACTGGTTGGCGGGCAGGCGCGGCTCGGTGGTCCACACCGCGCGCGGCCTGGTGTATCCCGAGCGGGTCACCGACGCGCTGGGGTGCATCAACGGCGTCGACCTCGCGGTCACCTACAACGTGCCGGTGGGTGACCGGGAGGTGGCGGTCGCGGCGGTTACGCTGCTTCCGGGGGCCACGATCACCGCGGCCGACCTGACCGACGCCGTGGCCAAGATCCCCCTCGGCGTGGGTCCCGACATCGTCCAAGTGTGTCCGGAGATGATATTGAGCGCGACATATCGTCCGACCGTCAGCGCCCTGCGCGCGGCGGGAATTCCCAAGCCGGGGCGCCACGTGTGGTACTTCGACGCGGACGGCAACTTCTTCCGGAAGCTGACCCCGAGCGTGCGGGCCGAGCTGAGCGGGCGTTCCGATGGTTGACGATTCACTGCTGGAAATCCTGGTCTGCCCGGCCGACCGCGGACCGCTGCTGCTCGTGGGTGACGAGTTGCTGTACAACCCGCGGCTGCGGCGCGCCTACCGCATCGAGGACGGCATCCCGGTGCTGCTTATCGACGAGGCCCGCGACGTCGACGACGAGGAGCACGCCCGGCTCATGACACAAGGCCGTCCGGCAGATCCCCGGTGAGATAGCGCTGCAGGTTCGGCGCGATGGTGTGCGCGACCTGCTCGGCCGGTAACGACGCGAACGGCTCCAATCGCAGGATGTAGCGCGCCATCACGACGCCGACCAGTTGCGACGCGACGAATTGGACGCGGATCAATCCGCTGCCGGGCGGATTGTCAACGCGCGGACCCACTTCCACCCCGATCACGTCCTCGATGAACGTGCGGAACAGGTTGACCTCCGAGCCTGCCAGGATGGACCGCAGCGTGGCGATGAAGCCCGTGCCCAGGTCGGAATCCCAGAGCGGCAACAACATCGACGGCAGCCGGTAGCCGACTTCCTCGATTGGCACGTCGCGCAGCGGGCCGATGATGTCCATCGGGTCGATCGGTATGTGGACGGCGGCGGCGAACAGCTTCTCCTTGGTGCCGAAGTAGTGATGCACCAGTGCCGAGTCCACGCCCGCCGCGGCCGCCACCGCGCGGATCGACGTATTGCCAATGCCGTTGGTGGCGAACAACTCTCGAGCGCTGGCCAGGATACGGTTGCGGGCGTCGGAGCCGCCGGCCGGCCGCCCGGGCCGCCGGCGCCCGGGGTTGGCGATCACCACTAGGACCCCCCGTGGCGACCCGCTGCGCCCGGCTTCGCCGCGCTTGCGATCGCCACTAGCGACCCTCCGTGGCGACCCGCTGCGCCCGGCTTCGCCGCGCTTGCGATCGCCACTAGGCGGTCCGCCGACGCAGCGTCGCCGCGGCCAGGCACAGCGCGATGAGCGCGGAGCCGAACACGACGACGATGTCGCGCCCCGCGATGTATGTCAGCTGCGGGTGCGCACCCACCTGCTGCAGCGCCTCCAGGGCGTAGCTGGCCGGCATCACGTTGCTGACCCACTGCAGCCAGTGCGGCATGAGTGCACGCGGCACGATGATGCCGGCCAGTAACAGCTGCGGCACCATCACCAGCGGGATGAACTGCACGGCCTGAAACTCGGTGCGCGCGAACGCGCTACAAAGCAGACCCAACCCCACACCGAGCACAGCGTTGACGATCGCGATCACAAACACCCACGCCGGGCTGCCGGCGGTGTCGAAGCCGAGCAGCCAAAACGACACGATGCACGCCACTATGGCCTGTGCCGCAGCGGCCACCGAGAAGGCGCTGCCATAGGCGATCAGCAGGTCGAACCGGCGCAGGGGAGTGGTCAGGATGCGCTCCAGCGTCCCCGACGCCCGTTCCCGCTGCATCGTGATCGCCGTGATGATGAACATCACGAACAGCGGGAAAAGGCCGAGCAAAATCAGGCAGGCGTTGTTGAACGGCGCCGGCGTGCCCGGGCGATGCGGCGCGTTCTGAAACATGAAGTACATCAACGTGATAACCAAGACCGGCACGAACAGGATCATCGCGACGCTGCGGTGGTCGGCCGCCAGCTGGCGCAGAATCCTGGCCGTGGTGGCGGTGTATCCCTTGAGCCCTAACCGGCTTGGCGCATGGTGTTGCGCTTGATGATGGACAGAAATGCGTCCTCCAGTGACGTGCATCCGGTGTCCTCTCGTAGTCGGTCCGGGGTGGTATGCGCGAGCAGGTGACCGTCGCGCATCAGCATTAGGTCGCCGCAGTGGTCGGCTTCGTCCATGACGTGGCTGGATACCAGCAGCGTGGTGCCGGTGCGGGCGAGATCGGCGAACTGGTCCCAGAGATCCGCGCGCAGTACGGGATCCAGGCCCACCGTGGGCTCGTCGAGCACGAGCAGGTCAGGCTGGCAGACCAACGCGCACGCCAGCGATACTCGGGTGCGCTGACCGCCGGAAAGGTTGCCGCAGAAGGCGGTTCGGTGATCATCCAACCCGACCCGCTCGATCGCGGCATCGGCGGCCTGGCGGTCGAAACCGTACAGCGAGGCGAAGTAGCGAACGTTGTCGACGACCCGCAGGTCGTTGTAGATGGTCGGGTCCTGCGGCAGGTATCCGACCCGTCGGTGCAGCGAGGCCGACCCGGCCGGGTGGCCGAGCACGGTGACGGTTCCCGAGGTGACGATCTGGGTGCCGACGATGCACCGCATCAGCGTGGTCTTGCCGCAGCCGGACGGGCCGAGCAGGCCGGTGATGCTGCCGCGCCCGATCTGCACCGAGAGATCGTGCAGGGCGGGGCGCTTGCCACGTATCACCCGCAGGTGATCGATCCGGACGGCCTGTTCCGCGATTAATTCATCACGTGATGAAGTCATCATATGATGAATATCGTCCTCTACCGAGGCGCTGTCAAGGGTCTACGGGGAGCGTTCGGGCGAACCCGGGCGGCGCTGGGGCAGGTGCCCGTGCACGCCCTCGGCGTAGGCGGTCTCGGCATGCTGGGTGAGGTCCACGCCGGTGGTCTCGTCCTCCGCGCTGACCCGGAAACCCATCACCCGGTCGATCACCTTCGCGAGCACGAAGGACACCGCGAACGCGTACAGCGCGACGACGACGATCGCCAGCGCCTGCTTGCCCAGCTGGGTGAAGCCGCCCCCATAGAAGAGGCCGCGCGGGCCCGACGTCATGACCGCCGTGGCGAGGAGCCCGATCAACGACACCCCGACGACGCCGCCGACGAAGTGCACGCCGACCACGTCCAGCGAATCGTCGTAGTTGAGACGGAATTTCGCGCTGACCGCGAAGGAGCACACGATGCCCGCCGCGAGGCCCACGACCGCGGCGCCGAGCGTGTTGACGGTTCCGCACGACGGCGTGATGGCGACGAGCCCCGCGACCACCCCGGACGCCGCGCCGAACGTCGTGGGCCGGCCGTCGCGGACCTGTTCGACCGAAAGCCAGCCGAGCATGCCGAGGCACCCGGCGACGAGGGTGTTGAGGAAGATGGCCGCCGCGGTCCCGTTGGCAGCCAGCGCGGACCCGGCGTTGAACCCGAACCAGCCGAACCACAGCAGGCCGACACCGAGCAGCACGAGCGGCAAATTGTGCGGCCGCATGGCTTCCTTCTTGAAGCCGATGCGGGGCCCCAGCACCAGCGCCAGGGCCAGCGCCGAGCAGCCGGACACGATCTCGACGACGAGTCCGCCCGCGTAGTCCAGCACACCCAACTTGGCCAGCCAGCCGCCGGGGCCCCACACCCAATGCGCCACAACCGAATACACGACGACCGTCCAGACCGGCACGAACACCATCCACGCGGCGAACTTCGCGCGGTCGGCGATGGCGCCGCTGACCAGGGCGGCCGTGATGATCGCGAACGTGACCTGGAACGTGGCGTACAGGAGTTCTGGAACCGTGCCGTGCGCGGTGTCCGGGGCGATGCCCAGCATCCCGACATGCCTGAGATTGCCGAGGAACCCGCTCGCCCCGTCTTCGGAGAACGCGACGGTGTAGCCGAGCAACAGCCACGCCACCGTGACCAGCGGGATGGAGATGAAGCTCATCATGATCATGTTGAGCACGCCGGTGGTGCGGACCATGCCGCCGTAGAAGATCGCCAGGCCGGGCGTCATCAGGAGGACCAGCGCGGTGCTGGCCAGCAGCCACGCGGTGGCGGCAGGGTCGATCGGATGCATGATGCGTGCTCCTTCACAGGTCCCAAGACACCGGGATACTGCCATGGAAGCGCTGCCGGTAGGTTCGGTGGGTGGCCGCAAGCGAGCTGCTCGTCGACCCCGTCGCGGCCGCGCATCGGCTACTCGGCGCCACCCTCACCGGGCGGGGCGTCGGCGCCGTCATCGTGGAAGTCGAGGCGTACGGCGGCGTTCCCGACGGTCCATGGCCGGACGCCGCGGCCCACTCCTATCGCGGCATCAGCGGGCGCAACGCGGTGATGTTCGGACCTCCCGGCCGGCTCTACACCTACCGCAGTCACGGGATTCACGTCTGCGCCAACGTTTCCTGCGGTCCGGACGGGACCGCCGCGGCCGTCTTGTTGCGGGCCGCCGCCCTCGAGGACGGCACCGATACGGCGCGCGCCCGGCGCGGCGAGCTGGTTCGCGCGGCCGCGCGGGCGCGCGGTCCCGGCAATCTGTGTTCGGCCCTGGGAATCACCATGGACGACAACGGGATCGACCTGTTCGACCCCGCCAACCCCGTGACCCTGAGACTCAACGAGCCGCTGACCCCCGTGTCGGGCCCGCGCGTCGGGGTCAGCCAGGCCGCCGACCGGCCGTGGCGATTCTGGCTCCCCGGCCGCCCGGAAGTGTCGGCATACCGGCGCAGTCCGCGGGCGCCCGCCCCCGGAACCAGCGACTAGACGGTTTGGGTGGCGGGGGCGACCGCGCGAAAGGCGGGGTCCACCCGCCGCGCCAGGAACACGAACGCCACGGCCAGTAACGGCGCGACGGCACTGTAAATCGCGGCCGGCGTGGCCATCTCGGCGCTGTTCAGTAGCTGCGGACTCAACGCGACGCCCATCGCCACCACGGCGTTGTGCATACCGACCTCCAGGCTGACCGCAACGGCCTGTCGGGGAGCCAGCCGCATCAGGCGCGGCGCCAGATAGCCGACCGTCAGGCTCACCGCGCAGAAGGCCACGACGGCCGCGCTCAGCAGGCCGAGGTTGTGCCACAGCGTCGTTCTTCCCCCGGCGATGGCTCCGAGCACGGCGAGGACGAGAAGCGTGAGCGCCACGATTCGCACCGGTTTCTGCAGTCGCCGGGCAAGGTCGGGGAAGCGGTGGCGGACTGCCACCCCGATCGCAATGGGAACGATTACCAGGCCGATCACGGCGAAGAACTTGCCCGGCTGCAGCGGGAGAAACCGCCCTTCGCCGAGGAACCACGTCATCGACACCGCCAGAATCGCGGGCAACGCAACGATGGACAGCACGGCGTTGATCGCGGTCAGCGTGAGGTTGAGCGCCAGGTCGCCGTTGAAGAGGTGGCTGAGGATGCTGGACATCGTCCCGCCGGGGGTCGCGGCCATCAGCATCAACCCGACGGCCAGGTGGGGCTCGAGGTGGAAGCCCTCGGCGATGGCCAGGCACAGCGTGGGGAGCAGCAGCGACTGGCAGACGAGCGCGACAACCAGTGGTTTGCGAAGCGTGGCGGCCCGCTTGAAGTCGTCGACCGTGAGCGTCAGCCCGAGCGCGAGCATGATGATCACGACCACCAACGGCCAATATCGGTTGTCCATGACGCTCCGCGTTGTTTGGTGCGCTGAGTGGAAGGCGATGGCGCGACGATGCGCCGCGCCGTTAGCTTGCCTTATCAAGCAGCGCAGGAGCGAATCGCGGCCGCGGGACCGACTAAAGTCGGCGGCGATGTCTTCCGGGATCCTTGACGAGCTGGACTGGCGTGGGCTGATCGCGCAGTCCACCGACCTCGACGCGTTGGCCGCCGAGGCGCGGCGCGGGCCGTTGACGGTGTACGCCGGCTTCGACCCGACCGCGGCCAGCCTGCACGCGGGGCACCTGGTGCCGCTGCTGGCCCTGCGGCGTTTCCAGCGCGCCGGCCACCGGCCGATCGTGCTCGCCGGCGGCGCCACCGGCATGATCGGTGACCCGCGCGACGTCGGCGAGCGCACCCTGAACGAGGCGGACGTCGTCGCCGACTGGACCGAGCGCATCCGCGGGCAGCTGGAGCGCTTCGTCGACTTCGACGAATCCCCGACGGGCGCGGTCGTCGTGAACAACCTGGACTGGACGGCCCCGCTGTCGGCCATCGAGTTCCTGCGTGACCTCGGCAAGCACTTCTCCGTCAACGTCATGCTCGATCGCGACACCGTCCGGCGGCGGCTGGAGGGCGAGGGCATCTCCTACACGGAGTTCAGCTACATGCTGTTGCAGGCCAACGACTACGTCGAACTGCACCGCCGGTACGACTGCGCGCTGCAGATCGGCGGCTCCGACCAGTGGGGCAACATCATCGCCGGCGTGCGGCTGGTCCGCCAGAAGCTGGGCGCGACGGTGCACGCGCTCACCGTCCCGCTGGTGACCGCGGCCGACGGCACCAAGTTCGGCAAGTCCACCGGCGGCGGCAGCCTGTGGCTGGACCCGGCGATGACCACCCCCTACGCCTGGTACCAGTACTTCTTCAACACCGCCGACGCCGACGTCATCCGGTATCTGCGCTGGTTCACCTTCCTGTCGGCCGACGAGCTGGCCGAACTGGAACAGGCCACCCAAGAGCGCCCACAGCAGCGCGCGGCCCAGCGCCGGCTGGCCCGGGAACTGACCGTGCTGGTGCACGGCGAGGCCGCCACCGAGGCGGCCGAGCACGCCAGCGGGGCGCTGTTCGGGCAGGGCGAACTGGACCGGCTGGACGAGGCGACGCTGTCGGCGGCATTGCGTGAGGCCTCGGTCGCCGAGCTCAAGCCCGGTGGTCCCGACGGGATCGTCGACCTGCTGGTGGCCAGCGGCCTGTCCGAGAGCAGGAAGGCGGCGCGGCGCACCATCGGCGAGGGCGGGGTGTCGGTCAACAACATCCGGATCGACAGCGAGGAGTGGGCGCCGCAGCCCTCGGACTTCCTGCACGGCCGGTGGCTGGTGCTGCGCCGCGGCAAACGCACCGTCGCCGGGATCGAAAAGGTCTAGAAACCGCACCCGCAAAACGCGTTGCTGCGCAAACCTTTACCGCACCGTGTTGCGGTTGTGACCCGTACAGGCCAGGGTGGTCACGATGACGGCTTCCCGGCGTGTGGAACGGTCCCTGCTGCGCGTGCTGTTCCTGACCGCCTGCGTGGCGGCCCTGGCCGCCCCACTGGCCGCGCCCGTCAGCGCCGACATGCGGGGCAACGCGTTCCTGATGGCCCTGACCAACGCCGGCATCACCTACCCGCATCCGGCCGGGGCCCTGGCGCTGGGCCAGTCGGTCTGCCCGATGATCGTCACGCCGGGGCAGTCCTTCGACTCGGTCGCTGCCGAAATGTCCGAGCGCAGCGGTCTGGGCTACGAGTCGGCCGGCCTGTTCACCATCGTCGCCGTCGCCAACTACTGCCCGGCGGTGATAGCGCCGCTGCTGCAGAACCGGCTCACGGCGTACTAGCGCGCCGGGCCCCCGTATCCTCGGCTGCGTGGTCGACGACAGGCAGCGGGGCGAACGGCGCCCGCGCGCATCGGGCGGCTGGTCGGGGCCCGGCCGCGCCCGGCCGGCTCAGCCGCAGCAGCCCGACGGCCACCGCACGCCGGAACCAGGGCCGCCGATACCGCCGGGCGTGGAGGCCCGGCAGCTGGCGCCCGAAATCCGGGGCGAGCTCAGCACCTTGGACCGGGCCACGGCCGACGCGGTGGCGCGCCACCTGGTCGCCGCGGGTGAGTTGCTCGACGAGGACCCGGAGGCCGCGCTCGGCCACGCCCGCGCGGCGCGCGCCCGGTCCAGCAGGATCGCCGCGATTCGTGAGGCGGTCGGCATCGCCGCCTATCACTGCGGCGACTGGGCCCAGGCGCTGGCCGAATTGCGCGCCGCCCGCAGGATGGGCAGCAAGTCCAACCTGCTCGCCCTGATCGCGGATTGCGAACGCGGGCTTGGCCGCCCGGAGCGGGCGATCGAACTCGCCCGCGGACCGGAGGCGGCCCAGCTCCAGGGCGACGAGGCCGACGAGCTGCGCATCGTCGCGGCCGGCGCGCGTGCGGACCTCGGCCAGCTGGAGCAGGCGCTGACCCTCTTGTCCACGCCGCAATTGGATCCCGGTCGCCGCGGCTCGACGGCGGCGCGGTTGTTCTACGCCTACGCGGACACGCTGCTGGCGCTCGGTCGCAATGATGAAGCGCTGCAATGGTTCCTGCGCTCAGCCGCCGCCGATGTCGAAGGCGTCACCGACGCCGAAGACCGGGTCAGCGAGCTGGGCTGAGATGACCAGCGTTGCGCGCCAATACGATTGCCTGCTGCTCGACCTGGATGGGACGTTGTTTCGCGGCCGCCGGCCCACCGAGGGTGCCGTGCAGGCGCTGGCCGAGGTGCGCAGCCGCGCGTTCTTCGTCACCAACAACGCGTCTCGCAGCGCCGCCGAGGTCGCGGCGCACCTGACCGAACTCGGCTTCACCGCCACCGCCGACGACGTCGCCACCAGCGCGCAGAGCGCGGCCCGGTTGCTGGCCGACCGGCTGCCTGCGGGGTCACCGGTGCTGATCGTGGGCACCGACGCACTGGCCGACGAGGTCAAGGCGGCCGGGCTGCTACCGGTGCGCCGGTATGACGACGACCCGGTCGCCGTCGTCCAGGGCCTGTCGATGACCATCGGCTGGCCGGACCTCGCCGAGGCCGCGCTCGCCATCCGGTCTGGCGCGCTATGGGTGGCGGCCAACGTCGATCCGACGCTGCCCACTGAGCGCGGCCTGCTGCCCGGGAACGGATCCATGGTCGCCGCGCTGCGCGCGGCCACCGGCGCCGAACCCCAGGTCGCCGGAAAGCCGGCGCCCGGGTTGCTCACCGACGCGGCGGCCCGGGGCGACTTCCGCGCGCCCCTGGTGGTCGGCGACCGGCTGGACACCGACATCGAGGGCGCCAATGCGGCCAAGCTGCCCAGCCTGATGGTGCTCACCGGCGTCAGTACGGCCCGGGACGCCGTGTACGCCGATCCCGTGCACCGGCCCACCTACATCGGCCACGACTTGCGCGCCCTGCACTCCGACGGCGAGCAGCTCGCGGTCGGGCCCCAGCCGGGCTGGCGCATCGACGTCGGCGAGCGGGCGGTCATCGTCAGCAGTGACGGGCCCGACGACGGCGACGGGCTCTCGATCGTGCGGGCGGTCGCCAGCGCGGTCTGGGGTGCGCAGTCGGACGGGCGGCCGATCAGCATCGAGGCCGCCGACGACCGGGCCCGCGCCGCGTTGCAACGCTGGTCTTTGGTGCGCAGCGACTGACGGATGACTAGCGTAAGAGCGCAATGACTACCGATCCTGAACAGATTCGCGCCGAAATCGACGCCCTGCTGGCCCGGCTGCCCGAGCCCGGGGGCCCGGAAAGCCCCGAGGACCCGTCGCTCCCGGAGCTCGAAGAAATAGCCCGCCGCCTCTCCGAGGCGCACGACGTGCTGCTTGCCGCGCTGGAGTCGGCGGAGAAGGGCTGAGTGCGCGCATGTCTCGCCGCGCCCGCGTCGACGCCGAGCTGGTTCGGCGCGGACTCGCGCGATCGCGCCAGCAGGCCGCCGAGTTGATCGGCGCCGGACGGGTCAGCATCGACGGCCTGCCGGCCCGCAAGCCGGGCACGGCCGTCGCCGTCACCGCGGCCCTGACCGTCGCAGACGATGGCGAACGGGGCTGGGTGTCCCGCGGTGCGCACAAGCTGATCGGCGCCCTGGACGCCTTCGGAATTGCGGTGGCGGGCCGCCGCTGCCTGGACGCGGGCGCGTCGACGGGTGGGTTCACCGAGGTCCTATTGGATCGTGGGGCCGCCGAGGTGGTCGCGGTGGACGTCGGATACGGGCAGCTGGCGTGGTCGCTGCGCTGCGACCCGCGGGTCGTCGTCGTCGAGCGAACGAACGCCCGTGACCTGTCCCTCGAGGCGATCGGCGGGCCCGTCGACCTGATCGTGGCCGACCTGTCGTTCATTTCGCTGGCCACCGTGTTGCCCGCGCTGGCTGGATGTGCTTCCCCCACTGCGGATATCGTTCCCATGGTGAAGCCGCAGTTTGAGGTGGGCCGTGGCCTGGTGGGCGCCGGCGGAGTGGTGCACGACCCCGCCCTGCGTGCCGATGCCGTGCTGGCGGTGGCACGGCGGGCCCCGCAACTGGGCTGGCACCCCGTCGGGGTCACCGCGAGCCCGCTGCCCGGCCCGTCGGGCAATGTCGAATACTTCCTGTGGCTGCGCGGCCAGACGGGATTGGCGGATGACGCGTTCGTGGCAGCGGTGCAGCGAGCAGTGAGTGAGGGGCCGCAATGAACGAGCATCGCACCGTGCTACTGGTGGTCCACACCGGCCGCGAAGAAGCCACCGACACGGCGGCCCGTGTGCAGAAAGTGTTGGGGGACAACGATATCGGTCTTCGCGTTCTGTCCGCCGAGGCGGTCGACCGCGGGTCGCTGCAGGTGGCTCCCGACGACATCCGCGCGATGGGCGTCGAAATTCAGGTGGTCGACGCGGACCCGCAGGCCGCCGAAGGCTGCGAACTGGTGCTGGTGCTCGGTGGGGACGGCACGTTCCTGCGGGCGGCCGAACTGGCCCGCAACGCCGGGATCCCCGTGCTGGGCGTCAACCTGGGCCGCATCGGCTTTCTGGCCGAGGCCGAGGCGGAGGCCATCGACCAGGTGCTGGATCACGTTGTCGCCAAGGACTACCGGGTCGAGAACCGCCTGACGCTGGACGTGATCGTGCGCGCTGGCGGCCGCGAGATCGAGCACGGATGGGCGCTCAACGAAGTCAGCCTGGAGAAGGGCCCGCGACTGGGCGTATTGGGGGTGGTCGTCGAGATCGACGGACGGCCGGTGTCGGCGTTCGGGTGCGACGGGGTGCTGGTGTCGACGCCCACCGGGTCAACCGCCTACGCGTTCTCCGCGGGCGGCCCGGTGTTATGGCCGGACCTCGAGGCAATCCTGGTGGTGCCCAACAACGCTCACGCGCTGTTCGGCCGGCCGATGGTCACCAGCCCCGACGCCACGATCGCGATCGAGATCGAGGCGGACGGTCACGACGCCCTGGTGTTCTGCGACGGCCGCCGCGAAATGCTGATCCCGGCCGGCAGCCGGATTGAGGTAAGGCGTTGCGACACACCGGTGAAATGGGCGCGACTGGACAGCGCGCCGTTCACCGACCGGTTGGTGCGCAAGTTCCGCTTGCCGGTCACCGGGTGGCGTGGAAAGTAGATGCTGACTGAAATCCGGATCGAGTCGCTGGGCGCCATCAGCGCGGCGGTCGGGGAGTTCGACCGGGGCCTGACGGTGCTGACCGGCGAGACCGGCACCGGCAAGACCATGGTGGTGACCGGTTTGCACCTGCTCGGGGGCGCCCGCGCCGACGCGACCCGAGTGCGGTCGGGAGCCGACCGCGCGGTCGTCGAAGGCCGTTTCATCACAACGGATCTCGAGGACGCCGCGGTCGCGCAGCTGGACGAGATGCTGGACGCGTCCGGAGCGGAGCGCGACGAGGACGGCAGCGTGATCGCGCTGCGCTCGGTCAGCCGCGACGGGCCTTCGCGGGCCTATCTCGGCGGTCGCAGCGTGCCCGCCAAGTCGCTGGGCGACTTCACCGCCGAGCTGCTCACCCTGCACGGGCAGAACGATCAGCTGCGGCTGATGCGGCCCGAGGAGCAGCGCGGCGCGCTGGACCGGTTCGCGAAGGCCGGCCCCGTGCTCGAGCGTTACCGCAAACTGCGCGACGCCTGGCTGACCGCGCGGCACGACCTCGTCGACCGCCGGAACCGCATGCGCGAACTCACCCTCGAGTCGGATCGACTCGCTTTCGCGCTCAACGAGATTGACACCGTCGACCCGCAGCCGGGCGAGGACGATGCGCTGGTTGCCGACATCGTGCGGCTCTCCGAACTGGACACGCTGCGCGAGGCCGCGATCACCGCGCACGCGGCGCTCTTCGGGGCGCCCGACGACGCGGAAGCCTCCGGCCACAGCGCCGCCGACAGCCTGGGGCGGGCCCGCACCGCCCTGGAATCGACCGATGACGCGAAGCTGCGTGCGCTGGCCGGGCAGGTCGGCGAGGCGCTCACGGTGGTCGCCGACGCGGCCGGCGAACTCACCGGCTTCCTGGACGAGCTGCCGGTCGACGCCAGCGCGCTGGAAGCCAAGCTGGCCCGGCAGGCCGAACTGCGCACGCTGACGCGCAAGTACGCCGCGGACGTCGACGGGGTGCTCCGCTGGGCCGAGGAGTCACGCCAACGACTGGCCCAGCTCGACGTCTCGGAGGAAGGTCTGACGGCGCTGGCCGCCCGCGTCGACGAGCTCGCGCGTGAGTTAGCCCAAGCCGCAGTCGATCTCAGCGGCATCCGGCGCAAAGCGGCCAAGCGGCTCGCCAAGGAGATCACCGCCGAGCTGTCCGGGCTGGCGATGGCCGACGCGCAATTCACCATCGACGTCAGCAATGATGTGGCCGCCGACAAGGACGACCCGGCCGCGCTCGTGCTGCCGTCGGGTGAGCTGGCCCGGGCCGGCGCCGACGGCGTCGATCAGGTCGAGTTCGGTTTCGCGGCGCACCGCGGGATGGACCAGCTGCCGCTGGCCAAGAGCGCCTCCGGCGGCGAGCTGTCCCGGGTGATGCTGGCGCTGGAAGTGGTGCTGGCCGCTTCGGCCGCGGGCACCACCATGGTGTTCGACGAGGTCGACGCCGCCGACGGCGGCCGGGCCGCGGTGCAGATCGGGCGGCGGTTGGCGCGGCTGGCGCGCACCCATCAGGTCATCGTGGTGACGCATCTGCCGCAGGTCGCGGCGTACGCCGACGTGCACCTGGTCGTGCACAGCGCCGGGCCCAAGGGGACCAGCGTGGTGCGGCGGGTCGCCGGCGACGAGCGGGTCGGCGAACTGGCGCGGATGATGGCCGGGCTGGGCGAGTCAGACAGCGGCCGTGCCCACGCCCGCGAACTTCTCGATGCGGCACAGAAGGATGAGATCGAACCGTCGGGAACACTTAATACAGATGTGACTAATGGGACTCTAGATAACTTCTGAGGCTGGTGTTACGGCGCGCCTCCACGCGTCCTCCTTGCATCACCGACAGAATCGCCCCCATGAAGATGTCAGGCCTGCTAACCCGTAACACCGCCCGGCCGGGCCTTGTCGGCACCGCTCGGGTGGACCGGAACATCGACCGATTGCTGCGCAGGGTCTGCCCCGGCGACATCGTGGTGCTCGACGTCCTCGATTTGGACCGCATCACGGCGGACGCCCTGGTGGAGGCCGATATCGCCGCGGTCGTCAACGCTTCGCCGTCGGTTTCGGGCCGCTATCCCAACATGGGACCTGAGGTGCTGGTCAACAACGGGGTCACCCTGATCGACGAGACCGGGCCGGACATCTTCAAGAAGGTGAAGGACGGCGCCAAGATCCGGCTGCACGAAGGCGGGGTCTACTCCGGCGACCGCAGGCTGGTCCGCGGCACCGAGCGCACCGACCACGACATCGCCGACCTGATGCGGGAGGCCAAGAGCGGCCTGTCCGCCCACCTGGAGGCGTTCGCGGGCAACACAATCGAGTTCATCAAGAGCGAAAGCCCGCTGTTGATCGACGGCATCGGCATTCCCGACATCGACGTCGACCTGCGCCGCCGGCACGTGGTGATCGTCGCCGACGAGCCCAGCGCCGAGGAGGACCTGAAGTCCCTCAAGCCGTTCATCAAGGAGTACCAGCCGGTGCTCTTCGGGGTGGGCAGCGGCGCGGATGTGTTGCGCAAGGCGGGTTATCGCCCCCAGGTCATCGTCGGCGACCCCGACCAGATCAGTACCGACGCCCTCAAGTGCGGCGCCCAGGTCGTCCTGCCCGCCGACGCCGACGGCCACGCGCCCGGCCTGGAGCGCATCCAGGACCTCGGTGTCGGGGCGATGACCTTCCCGGCCGCGGGTTCGGCGATCGACCTGGCCCTGCTGCTGGCCGATCACCACGGCGCCGCGCTGCTCGTGACCGCCGGCCACACCGCCAACATCGAGACGTTCTTCGACCGGACCCGTGCGCACAGCAACCCCTCGACGTTCCTGACCAGGCTTCGGGTGGGGGAGAAGGTGGTGGACGCCAAGGCCGTGGCCACGCTGTACCGCAACCACATCTCGGCGGGCGCCATCGCACTGCTGGCGCTGACGATGCTGATCGCGGTCATCGTCGCGCTGTGGGTGTCCCGCACCGACGGCGTGGTGGTGCACTGGGTCACCGCCTACTGGAACCACTTCTCCCTCTGGGTTCAGCACTTGGTGAGCTAGGGGGAGAAGATGATCTCGCTACGTCAACACGCTTTATCGCTGGCCGCCGTGTTTCTGGCGTTGGCCGTGGGAGTCGTGCTCGGTTCCGGCTTCCTGTCCGACACCCTGCTGTCCAGCCTGCGTGACGAGAAGCGGGACCTGCACACCCAGATCAACGGGCTCAACGACCAGAAGAACGTGCTGAACGAAAAGCTCAGCGCGGCAAACAATTTCGACACCCAGCTGGTCGGCCGGATCGTGCACGACGCGCTCGGCGGCAAGTCGGTCGTGGTGTTCCGCACCCCGGACGCCAAAGACGACGACGTGGCCGCGGTGTCGAAGTTCATCGGCCAGGCCGGCGGCGCGGTGACCGGAACCGTGTCGTTGACGAGCGAGTTCGTCGAGGCCAATTCCGCGGAGAAGCTGCAGACCGTGGTGAACTCGTCGATCCTGCCCGCCGGTCAGCAGCTGAGCACCAAGCTCGTCGACCAGGGCTCGCAGGCCGGCGACCTGATGGGCATCGCGCTACTGATCAATGCCAACCCGGCGGTCCCGCCGGTCGACGAGCCCCAGCGCGACACCGTGCTGGCGGCGCTGCGCGACACGGGTTTCATCACCTATCAGCCGAGCGATCACCTGGGCGCCGCGAATGCCGCGCTGATCGTCACCGGCGGCGCGCTTCCCCAGGACGCCGGTAATCAGGGCGTCAGCGTCGCCCGGTTCGCCGCCGCGCTGGCGCCGCACGGCTCGGGCACGCTGCTGGCCGGGCGGGACGGCTCGGCGACCGGCGGCGCGGCCGTTGCCGTGACGCGCGCCGATGCGGGGATGAACTCGGCGGTCAGCACCGTCGACGACGTCGACGCAGCCCCCGGCCGCATCACCGCGGTGCTGGGCCTGCACGACCTGATGAACGGCGGCCACGCCGGTCAGTACGGCACCGGTCACGGCGCGACATCGATCACGGTGCCTCAGTAGCGGGCGTGTTCGCCGCGACACTTCGGTCGTGGATGTTAGGGTGGGTTTCCGTGGGTCGGCAGGCCCAACTAGTTATTCGCTAGAAAATTCGACGCCCTGCCCGTCTTCACGGAGGCCGCCTGTGCGAAAGCACCCGCAAACCGCCACAAAGCACCTCTTCGTCAGCGGGGGCGTCGCGTCCTCTCTGGGTAAAGGTCTTACCGCTAGCAGCCTCGGTCAGCT
This sequence comes from Mycobacterium sp. 852002-51613_SCH5001154, assembly GCF_001667425.1. Lineage (NCBI taxonomy): Bacteria > Bacillati > Actinomycetota > Actinomycetes > Mycobacteriales > Mycobacteriaceae > Mycobacterium > Mycobacterium sp. 852002-51613_SCH5001154. The sequence continues at coordinate 19,282 of NZ_LZII01000068.1, forward strand.
ACTGACGGCCCGCGGGTTGTACGTGACGATGCAAAAGCTCGATCCGTACCTCAACGTGGACCCGGGCACCATGAACCCGTTTCAGCATGGCGAGGTGTTCGTCACCGAGGACGGCGCCGAGACCGACCTCGATGTCGGCCACTACGAGCGGTTTCTGGATCGCGACCTGTCCGGCTCGGCGAATGTCACGACGGGCCAAGTGTATTCGACGGTCATCGCCAAGGAGCGCCGCGGCGAATACCTCGGTGACACCGTGCAGGTGATCCCGCACATCACCGACGAGATCAAGAGCCGGATCATGGCGATGGCCCAGCCGGACGCCCAGGGCAACCGCCCGGACGTGGTCATCACCGAAATCGGCGGCACCGTCGGCGATATCGAATCGCAGCCGTTCCTGGAGGCGGCGCGCCAGGTCCGCCACGACCTGGGCCGGGAGAACGTGTTCTTCCTGCACGTCTCGCTGGTGCCGTACCTGGCTCCGTCGGGCGAACTCAAGACCAAGCCGACCCAGCACTCGGTGGCTGCGCTGCGCAGCATCGGTATCACCCCGGACGCGCTGATCCTGCGCTGCGACCGGGACGTGCCCGAAGCGCTGAAGAACAAGATCGCGCTGATGTGTGACGTCGACATCGACGGCGTCATCTCCACCCCGGACGCACCGTCGATCTATGACATCCCGAAGCGGCTGCATCGCGAGGAGCTCGACGCGTACGTGGTGCGCCGGCTCAACCTGCCGTTCCGCGACGTCGACTGGACCGAGTGGGACGACCTGCTGCGCAGGGTGCACGAGCCGCACGAGACCGTGCGAATCGCCTTGGTGGGCAAGTACGTTGAACTCTCCGACGCCTACCTGTCGGTCACCGAGGCGCTGCGCGCCGGCGGGTTCAAGCACCACGCCAAGGTGGAGATGCAATGGGTGGCCTCCGACAACTGCGATACCCCGGCGGGCGCCGCGGCGGCGCTGGGCGACGTGCACGGCGTGCTGATCCCGGGCGGCTTCGGCATCCGCGGGATCGAGGGCAAAATCGGCGCCATCCGCTACGCACGGTCGCGTGGACTCCCGGTGCTGGGCCTGTGCCTCGGCCTGCAATGCATCGTGATCGAGGCCGCGCGCACGGCGGGGCTAGACCAGGCCAACTCTGCCGAATTCGACCCCGAGACACCGGATCCCGTCATCTCCACGATGGCCGACCAGGTCGACGCCGTGGCCGGCCAGGCGGATCTGGGTGGCACGATGCGGCTGGGCGCCTATCCCGCCGTCCTGCAGCCGGATTCGATCGTCGCCCAGGCGTACGGCACCACGCAGGTGTCGGAGCGGCACCGGCACCGCTACGAGGTCAACAACTCCTACCGCGACAAGATCGCCGAGAGCGGCCTGCGGTTCTCGGGAACCTCGCCCGACGGGCATCTGGTGGAGTTCGTCGAATACCCGCCCGAGGTGCATCCGTTCATCGTCGGGACCCAGGCCCACCCGGAGCTCAAGAGCCGGCCCACCCGGCCGCACCCGTTGTTCGCCGCGTTCGTCGGGGCGGCCCTCGACTACCAGTCAGGCGAGCTGCTGCCGGTGGAGTTCCCCGAGCACGGCTCGAACGGCAACCAGCAGCGGGACGGCGTCAGCCAGTCGTTACCTGAGCCCGCGACCCGTGGCTGAACACGATTTCGAGACGGCGTCGTCGAAAACGCTGTACACGGGAAAGATTTTCGCGCTACGCAGTGACCAGGTCCGGATGCCGGGCGGTACCACCGCGATTCGTGAAGTCGTCGAGCACTACGGGGCCGTCGCCATCGTGGCGTTGAACGAGGACGACGACATCGCGATGGTCTACCAATACCGCCACGCGTTCGGCCGGCGATTGTGGGAGCTTCCGGCCGGGTTGCTGGATGTGGTGGGGGAGCCGCCGCAGCAGACGGCGGTCCGTGAACTCCAGGAGGAGGTCGGGCTGCGGGCCGGCACGTGGCAGGTGCTGGTCGACCTGAATTCCGCACCGGGCTTCAGCGACGAATCGGTGCGCGTGTATCTGGCCACCGAGCTGACCGAAGTGGCGCGGCCGGAAGCGCATCACGAGGAAGCCGACATGACGATGCGCTGGGTGCCCGTCGGCGAGGCGGTCCGCCAGGTGTTCAGCGGTGAGATCGTGAATTCCATTGCGATTGCCGGGATTTTGGCCGCCCACGTGGTAACCGAGGGTGTCGCCGAACCACGGCCGGTGGACAGCCCGTGGACCGACAAGCCCACGGCGTTCGTCGCGCGGAAGGCCACGCAATGACAACGGTGGCCCTGGACACCCAAGTCCAGGGTTACCTCGACCACCTCACGATCGAACGGGGCGTCGCGGCGAACACCCTCAGCTCCTACCGTCGCGACCTGCGCCGCTACACCAAGCATCTGTCGGATCGCGGAATTCACGACATCGCCAAGGTGGGCGAGGACGACGTGAGCGACTTCCTGGTGGCGTTGCGTCGCGGCGACCCCGACTCGGGCAGCCCGGCGCTGTCCGCGGTGTCGGCGGCGCGGGCCCTGATCGCGGTGCGCGGCCTACACCGGTTCGCCGCGGCGGAAGGCCTGGCCGAGCTGGACGTCGCGCGCGCGGTCCGCCCGCCCACCCCGGGCCGTCGGCTCCCCAAGAGCCTGACCATCGACCAGGTGCTGGCGCTGCTGGACGGTGCGGGCGGCGACAGCGCTTCCGACGGCCCGCTCACGCTGCGCAACCGGACGCTGCTGGAACTCCTGTATTCGACCGGCGCGCGCATCTCCGAGGCCGTCGGCCTCGACGTCGACGACATCGACACCCGGGCCAGGTCGGTGCTGCTGCGCGGCAAGGGCGGCAAGCAGCGGCTGGTGCCGATCGGGCGGCCCGCCGTGCACGCGCTGGACGCCTATCTGGTGCGCGGCCGGCCGGACCTGGCCCGTCGCGGCCGCGGCATACCGGCCATCTTCCTCAATGTGCGCGGCGGGCGGCTGTCGCGGCAAAGCGCCTGGCAGGTCCTGCAGGACGCCGCCGAGCGCGCCGGGATCAAGTCGGGCGTGTCCCCGCACATGCTGCGGCACTCGTTCGCGACCCACCTGCTCGAGGGCGGCGCCGACGTGCGCGTCGTGCAGGAGTTGCTGGGACACGCCTCGGTGACGACGACGCAGATCTACACGATGGTCACCGTGCACGCGCTGCGCGAGGTGTGGGCGGAAGCGCATCCGCGAGCGCGGTAATCGGGATGCCCGCCGATCGCATTCGTGTGCCCGTGAAGCCGGGCCGACCTAACCCAGGTACTCGGACTCCAGCACCAGGTCGGACACCAGCGACTGGTATTCCAGGTGCGCCTTGTGCTCGACGGTGTTCCATTGCTTGCCCTGCTGCTGGCGCATGTACTCGCGGTACTTCGGCGCGCCCGGCACCCGGACATTGTCGGCGACCACGATCGCACCCGGGCGCAGCCACCCCCGCGCCATGATGCTGTGCAGGTCGTCCAGGTAGGCGTCCTTGTCGTGGTCGAGGAAGGCGAAGTCGAGGGCGCTCGACGCGAACCCGTGCTCGCTGGCCAGCGCGTCCAGGGTGCGCCCGCCGTCACCGATGGTGCCGACGACACACGTCACCCGGTCGGCGACGCCGGCGTGGGCCCAGATGCGCCGGGCGTTGGCGGCGTTGGCCTCGGCGAGTTCGACGGAGTACACCGTCGCGTTCGGGGCGGCGCGGGCGATGCGCAGCGCGCCGTATCCGACGTAGGTGCCCAATTCCAGCGCCACCGCCGGGTCGGCGCGGCGCACCGCGGCGTCGAGGAGTTGGCCCTTCTCGTCGCCGACGTTGATCAGCATCGACTTCTCGTAGGCGAACTTGTCGATGGTGGCCAGCACGTCGTCGATGTCGCCGGCCTTGGCGTTGCGCAGGACGTAGTCCACCGCGGCGGCCTCGCGTCCGTCGCCGATCTGGCCCGTCGTGGTGATGTTGCGCGCGCCCGTCGCCATCCGCCAGACCGACCATCGCAGCAGAGGGATTCGTCGCTTGAGGTCCATGAAGCCACAGTAGTGCGGAAGGCCGCCGGGTAACGGGCGCCCAGATTGCCGTCAAGGTCGTCGCGGCACCGGAATCACAACCCGCACGATGATCTCGGCGCCACTCCCACCGCCGCGCGATATCGCCCGCGATATCAAGTTGGAAATCCGCCCACCACCGCCCCAGTGGTGCTGGTGTGACTGCTGTTAACGATTACCGTCGCCAGGCGCACTACCAGCGCAAATCCGGTGAGATTCGCTGGTGAAACGCCCTGCGGGTCGCCCGGCTGCGGCGCTCGAACCCGTTAGACTTTCGATCGATGTTCACCTCCCGAACACCCCCGCCATGACTGAGCAGCCGGACAGCGGCGTCGAGCTCGGTCTGACCGGGCGGCCGCCGCGGGCGATCCCGGAACCGCAGCCGCGCACCACGCACGGCCCGGCCAAAGTCGTCGCGATGTGCAACCAGAAGGGTGGCGTCGGGAAGACCACGTCGACGATCAATCTGGGCGCCGCGCTCGCCGAATACGGCCGGCGGGTGCTGCTGGTGGACATGGACCCGCAGGGTGCGCTGTCCGCCGGGCTCGGCGTGCCGCACTACGAGCTGGAGAAGACCATCCACAACGTCCTGGTCGAGCCGCGCGTGTCGCTCGACGACGTGCTGATGCAAACCCGGATCAGGTATTTGGACCTGGTGCCCAGCAACATCGACCTGTCCGCCGCCGAGATCCAGCTGGTCAACGAGGTGGGCCGCGAGCAGACGCTGGGCCGGGCGCTGCATCCGGTGCTGGACCGCTACGACTACGTCCTGATCGACTGCCAGCCGTCGCTGGGGTTGCTGACGGTGAACGGTCTGGCCTGCTCGGACGGCGTGGTGATCCCCACCGAATGCGAGTTCTTCTCACTGCGCGGCCTGGCGCTGCTGACGGACACCGTCGACAAGGTGCGCGACCGGCTCAACCCCAAGCTGGAAATCAGCGGGATCCTGCTGACCCGGTATGACCCGCGCACCGTCAACTCGCGTGAGGTGATGGCCCGGGTGGTGGAGCGGTTCGGCGACCTGGTGTTCGACACCGTCATCACCCGGACGGTCCGATTTCCGGAGACCAGCGTGGCTGGCGAGCCGATCACGACCTGGGCCCCGCGCTCGACGGGTGCCGTCGCCTACCGCGCCCTGGCCCGCGAGTTCATCGACCGATTCGGCGCGTGACGGCCAGCGCGAACGGTGAGGCGCCACCCAAGAACGGTTTTCAAGTCCGCCTGACCAACTTCGAGGGGCCGTTCGATCTGCTGCTGCAGCTGATCTTCGCCCACCGGCTCGACGTCACCGAGGTGGCGCTGCATCAGGTCACCGACGACTTCATCGCCTACACCCGCGCGATCGGCTCCCAGCTCGACCTGGAGGAGACGACCGCGTTCCTGGTGGTCGCCGCGACCCTGCTCGACCTCAAGGCCGCCCGGCTGCTGCCGGCCGGCCAGATCGACGACGAAGAGGACCTGGCGCTGCTGGAGGTGCGCGACCTGCTGTTCGCCCGGCTGCTGCAGTACCGCGCGTTCAAGCACGTCGCGGAGATGTTCGCCGAGCTGGAGGCCACGGCGCTGCGCAGCTACCCGCGCGCGGTGGCGCTGGAGGACCGGTTCACCGAGCTGCTGCCCGAGGTGATGCTGGGCGTCGACGCCGAACGGTTCGCCCAGATCGCCGCGATCGCGTTCAGCCCGCGCCCCGTTCCCACTGTGGCCGTCGGGCACCTGCACGAGGTGGCGGTCTCGGTGCCCGAGCAGGCCAAGAAGTTGCTGGCGATCCTGGAGTCTCGCGGCAGCGGCCACTGGGCGACGTTTTCCGAGCTGGTCGCCGACTGCGAGGCGCCGATGGAGGTCGTCGGGCGCTTCCTGGCGCTGCTCGAGTTGTATCGGAGCCGGACGGTAGCATTCGACCAGTCGGAGCCCCTTGGCGTGCTCCAGATTTCTTGGACCGGGGAACGTCCGGCCAGCGAAGCCTTGGTAGAAGTGCGGGACGAATAGATGACTGAGTACGAGCCCGACGTCGATCTCGACGCGGGTATCCCGGAGATCGCCGAGGCGGCGCCGATGGACGCCGAGGAACTCGGCTCCGTGCTGGAGGCGCTGCTCCTGGTGGTCGACACTCCGGTCAGCGCCGAGGCACTGGGTTCGGCCACGCAGCAACCCGTCTACCGGGTCGCCGCGCGGCTGCAACAGATGGCCGACGAACTCACCGAACGCGGCAGCGGCATCGATTTGCGCCAAACCGGCGAGGGCTGGCGGATGTACACCCGCTCCCGGTTCGCGCCATACGTGGAGAAGCTGCTGCTGGACGGCGCGCGGTCCAAGCTCACCCGGGCCGCGCTGGAAACCCTGGCCGTGGTGGCCTACCGCCAGCCGGTGACCCGGGCGCGCGTCAGCGCGGTCCGCGGAGTCAACGTGGACGCCGTCATGCGCACGCTGTTGGCGCGCGGCCTGATCACCGAGGCCGGGGTCGACGACGACACCGGCGCGGTGACGTTCGCGACCACCGACCTGTTCCTGGAGCGGTTGGGGTTGACGTCGCTCGCCGACCTTCCCGACATCGCCCCGCTGCTGCCCGACGTCGACACGATCGAAGACCTGAGCGAATCCCTGGACAGTGAGCCGCGTTTCATCAAGCTGTCGGGCGGTCAGGCGCCCGAGCAGGCGCTGACGTTCGACGTGGACCACGATTGATGGTCGAGACTGAGGGGATCCGCCTGCAAAAGGTGTTGTCCCAAGCCGGAATTGCGTCGCGCCGGGCCGCCGAGAAGTTGATCATCGACGGCCGTGTCGAGGTCGACGGGCAGGTGGTGACCGAATTGGGCACCCGGGTGGACCCCGACACCTCGGTGATCCGCGTTGACGGCGCGAGGGTGGTTCTCGACGAGTCGCTGGTGTACCTGGCGCTGAACAAGCCGCGGGGCATGCATTCCACCATGTCCGACGACCGCGGCCGGCCGTGCATCGGCGACCTGGTGGAGCGCAAGGTGCGCGGCAACAAGAACCTCTTTCACGTCGGGCGGTTGGACGCCGACACCGAGGGGCTGATCCTGCTGACCAACGACGGCGAGCTGGCGCACCGGCTGATGCATCCCTCCCACGAGGTGCCCAGGACGTACCTGGCCACGGTGACCGGGTCGGTGCCGCGGGGGCTGGGCAAAAGGCTGAAGGCGGGAATCGAACTGGACGACGGCCCCGTGCGCGTCGACGAATTCGCGGTGGTGGACGCCATTCCGGGCAAGACGCTGGTGCGCGTGGTGTTGCACGAGGGGCGGAATCGGATCGTGCGCCGGCTGCTGGCCGCGGTCGGCTTCCCGGTCGAAGCGCTGGTGCGCACCGACATCGGACCGGTGTCGCTGGGCAAGCAGCGGCCGGGCAGCTTCCGGGCGCTGAACCAGGGCGAGGTCGGCCAACTGTACAAGGCGGTCGGCCTGTGAATCCTGTGGTGGTGGCCATCGATGGGCCCGCCGGAACCGGAAAATCCTCGGTGTCAAGGGGATTGGCGCGCGCGCTGGGCGCCCGCTACCTGGACACCGGGGCGATGTACCGGATGGTGACCCTGGCGGTACTGCGCGCCGGCATCGACCCGGCGGATGCCGAAGCCGTCGGCCGCATCGGGTCGACGGCACAGCTGTCGGTGGACTACCACCCCGAGGGTGACCGATACTTCCTTGCGGGAGAGGATGTTTCGGTTGAGATCCGCGGCGACGAGGTTACCCGGGCGGTGTCGGCGGTGTCGTCCGTCCCCGCCGTGCGCGCCCGCCTCGTCGGGCTGCAGCGCGAAATGGCCGCGGGCTCGGGCAGCGTCGTCGTCGAGGGGCGAGACATCGGAACCGTCGTCCTGCCAGACGCCCCCGTGAAGATCTTTCTGACCGCGTCGGCCGAAACCCGCGCGCGGCGCCGCAACGATCAGAACGTCGCGGCCGGGCTGACCGGCGACTACGACGCGGTGCTGGCCGACGTCCGGCGGCGCGACCATCTGGATTCCACCCGGGCGGTGTCGCCGCTGCGCGCCGCGCCCGACGCGGTGGTGGTCGACACCAGCGAGATGACGGAAGCGCAGGTCATCGACCACCTGCTGGAGTTGGTCGAGCAGCGAAGCGGAGCGGTGCGGTGACTTCTGACGGTACCTGGGCCGACGAAAGCGATTGGGAATCAGTCGAATTCGGGCTCGAAGAGCTGGCCGAAGCCGGGCCCGCGCCCGTCGTGGCGGTGGTCGGACGGCCCAACGTCGGCAAGTCGACGTTGGTCAACCGGATCCTGGGCCGGCGCGAGGCGGTGGTGCAGGACATTCCCGGGGTGACCCGCGACCGGGTGTCCTACGACGCGCTCTGGACCGGCCGCCGTTTCGTCGTGCAGGACACCGGAGGGTGGGAGCCTGACGCCAAGGGCCTGCAGCAGTTGGTGGCCGAGCAGGCATCGGTGGCCATGCGCACCGCCGATGCGGTCATCCTGGTGGTCGACGCCACGGTCGGCGCGACCGCCGCCGACGAGGCCGCGGCCCGCATCCTGTTGCGCTCGGGCAAGCCAGTGTTCCTGGCCGCCAACAAGGTTGACAGTGAGAAGGGTGAAGCCGACGCGGCGGCGTTGTGGTCGCTGGGGCTCGGCGAGCCGCATGCCGTCAGCGCGATCCACGGTCGCGGCGTCGCCGACCTGCTCGACCAGGTGCTGGCGGCGCTGCCGGAGGTGTCCGAGGCGACGCCCGCACCGGGCGGGCCTCGACGCGTCGCGCTGGTCGGCAAGCCCAATGTGGGGAAGAGCTCGCTGCTGAACAAGCTGGCCGGGGACGAGCGTTCGGTGGTGCACGACGTCGCCGGGACGACCGTGGACCCGGTGGACTCGCTGATCGAATTGGGCGGCAAGGTATGGCGATTCGTCGACACCGCGGGTCTGCGACGCAAGGTCGGCCAGGCCAGCGGGCACGAGTTCTACGCCTCGGTGCGCACCCACTCGGCGATCGACTCCGCCGAGGTGGTGGTCGTGCTCATCGATGCCTCGCAGCCCCTCACCGAGCAGGATCAGCGCGTGCTGTCCATGGTCATCGAGGCCGGCCGGGCACTGGTGCTGGCCTTCAACAAGTGGGATCTGGTGGACGAGGACCGGCGCGAATTGCTGGAGCGCGAGATCGACCGCGAGCTGGTGCAGCTGCGCTGGGCGCAGCGCGTCAACATCTCCGCCAGGACGGGCCGCGCGGTGCAGAAGCTGGTGCCCGCGATGGAGACGGCGTTGGCGTCGTGGGATATGCGCATTCCGACGGGTCCGTTGAATGCGTGGCTCAAGGAGGTGGTGGCTGCGACGCCGCCTCCCGTGCGCGGAGGCAAGCAGCCGCGGATCCTGTTCGCGACACAGGCCACCGCCCGCCCGCCGACGTTCGTGCTGTTCGCGACGGGGTTCTTGGAGGCGGGTTACCGGCGCTTCCTGGAGCGGCGGCTGCGCGAGGCCTTCGGGTTCGAGGGTTCGCCGATCCGGATCAACGTGCGGGTGCGCGAAAAGCGGGGGACCAAGCGGCGCTGAGCGCGTCTCTCCCGGACCAATCGGCGATTCTCGTACTCGATAGCATCGGCGATATCACATTCGCGAATCACCTCGTGGTCGCCGACCCGGATCGTGCGCGCGGCAGTGGTTCTAGGGCCGCGAGCCCGGACCTCATTGCTGGGGTAGCGGGTTCTCTACGGTAGGCTTTCGACCTGCTGCCAGTGATCGAGGCGGCACCGGGCTGTGGCGCAGTTTGGTAGCGCACTTGACTGGGGGTCAAGTGGTCGCAGGTTCAAATCCTGTCAGCCCGACACAGGTCAGAGGCGGTTTCCGAGGTTCGGGAGCCGCCTTTTTTTATGCCGTACCGCCTTTGCATACCGCCTTCAAAGTCCGAGCGCATCGCCGAGTCCCTTCACCGCGGCCCGCGCGGCGTCATCGCTGGTGTGCCCGTACAGATCGCCTGTGATGTTGATCGACGCGTGGCCCAGCAGGTCGGCCGCGGACTTTTAGAACCCGGTGTGCCTAGCCATAAGACAGCAGATCAGGCGGCGGTGGACTGCATCCGACGTTTTTGCTTAAGCATGGCTTTTGCGACGAGCATCGACAACGCGGGCGAGAACCGCTCCAGGTACCAGAATGCCTTCCACCACGTCGGCAACACAATGATCGCGTCTCCCCGCAACACGGCACGAAGGGCGCGCTCGGCGAACCGTTCGGGTTTTGACGTTTCTAGAAAGCGTTCTATCGGTCCTGGTGCCATCCCCCGATGTCTCTCCGTTAGCACCATCGGAGTCGAGACCATGCCAGGACAAAGCACCGAAACCTGCACGCCATGGCGCTCGGCCTCGATGCGCAACGACTTGGAGATCCCGACAACGGCGTGCTTGGTGGCGGCGTAGCTGGCCGGCACTGCGCCGGCGGCGAGACCGCCGATCGAGGCTGTGTTCACGATGTGGCCGGAGTGCTGCCCGATCATGATCGGATAAACCGCCTGGATGCCGTGCACCACACCGCGCAGGTTCACATCGAACACGTCGTTCCAGTCATCGAGCGTGTACGAGTCGACCTCACGGCCGACCAAAATGCCTGCGTTGTTAAACAGGTAGTCGATCCGCCCGGACTGCCCTACCGCCTCGGCGACGGCACGCTCAAACGATGGATAGCTGCGCACATCCAGCTCAATCGCGTGCGCCTTTGTGCCACCCCTGTTGAGGCGTTGCGCCAGATCCTGCGCGGGGCCGATCTGACGATCGGCGATCCAGACCTCGGCGCCCCCATCGACCAACTTGGTCGCCAACGCGGCGCCAATGCCGGACGCCCCGCCGGTAACGAACGCAACATTCCCCGACACGCTCGATGCCATTGATGAAGGATTATCGCTCGCCCTTGCAGGGTAATTGCAAGCCTGTCCGTCAGATAGTGGCACCGTCGGCGGCCTCTCGTCCGAAGTTCACGATTCAACGCACCTGTCCGGCTCGATGTGATCGTCCGATGATGCGTACCGTTCGTGGACCGGCAACGACGTCATCCGTGGATAGAGGATCGCTGGACCGAGCCATCGCGCAACAAAGCGGCGTAGTGCGCTCCCGTCGCGTTGCCGCTGCCCGGGATCGGTCAGGAGGGAATGCACTGTGCGCAAGGTCATTTCGGCAAGCTCATTGAGCGCGGTGGCGTCGAAGCCGTGAAGCTTCCAATCGACATCGAGGCGATCGAAGGCCGACAAGCAGAAAATGATCGCTGTGTCGGAGGTGAGCGAAGTGGCAGCTTCGCCCCCAGGTGGCCGGGTAAGTAGCTTCTCCAACTGTGGATCGCCCGTGAGGTTTTCAACTGCGAACGAGATTATTTCGACGATCGCAGTGACCGGGTCGTTGAGGCCGCTGACGTGGTGTACAACTTGGTCGATGAAACCGTTGACCGCACGCATTGCGCTGGCAATGAGGAGCGCGTCGGCGTTGGGAAAGTACCGGTATACCGTCTGACGAGTGACTCCGAGCCTTCGGGCGACGTCGGCCAGCCGTATCGCCGACCCGTGTTCAGCGATCACGTCGTCCACCGCATCCAGAATGCGGGCGATTGCCTCCTCGTCCGAGGCGGGTGTGACACCCGCCCAGCCGCGACTACGCATCCGCTGCCACAAGCCTTTCGCTATCGAACTCGATCTCAAGTGTCGTGGGGCCGGTCATTCCGAGCAGGGATTTCCACGGCGCAGGAGCGATGCGGTGGGGTGCGGTGAGACGTCGGGTGAGGATTGTGAGTGCTTCCGCCAATTCCCGGCGGGCGAGGTTCGCCCCTAGGCAGTAGTGCGCGCCCCCACCGAAAGTCAGAATCGCGGGCACGTCCTTGCGCGCGATGTCGAACCGATCTGCATTCTGATAAATCGCTGGATCACGGTTGGCCGCAAAGGTGTTCACGACTACCGAGGTCCCCGCCGGGAACCTGTACCCACCAAATTCGGCATCCTCGGTAGCGGCTCGCACCGCGACACACACCGCCGGCGAGTGCCGCATGCTCTCCTCCACCGCCTGCATCGCAAGCTCTGGCTGGTCGCCCAGCTTCGCCCATTGATCCGGATGCTCGCACAGCACCTGCACCGAGGCGGCCAGTTGGTGTCGGGTGGTGTCCGTCCCCGCCATCAAGAAACCAGCCACCAACATGCGCAGTTCATCGAGATCGAGCCGGTCGCCCTCGCTTTCGGCGCGGATAAGCTCAGACAGCAAATCATCAGTCAGATGGCGCCGGCGTGCGGCGACCATGTCATCGACGTAGGCGTCCAGTTCGCTCCACGACCGCATGATCGCGGCTTCATCGAAGTTGGCGTCGGGCTGAATGCTGAAAGCCCTGAAGATTTCATCGGTCCACTGTGCGAAAAGATGCCAGTCTTCCCGAGGCGCACCGATCAGCGCACACATGATCGGGGTGGGATAGGGCCGAGCGATGTCGGTCACGACGTCGCAACGACCGACCTCTACCACTTGATCGATCAGTGCGTTCACCACCTCATGAATCGTGTCTTGTAAAGGTGACGTCGCGCGAGGAGTGAACGCTCTCGACACCAGTTTGCGTAAGCGAGTGTGTGGGGGACCATCAAGACCTAGAAGGCTGCTCATCAGCTTGTTGTACAGCGGGCCTGAGGTGACGCCCTGTGCTGCCAGCGTGAGGCCGGGTGGCAGTCGGAATCTGTCGTCGCGCAGTATATCTCGCGCTAGACCGTAGGACAGTATTTCCGGACCGAGGGGGCCGATGGCGATGGGCGCACACGATTGCGCAGTGCGCACGTCTTCGAGGATGTCCTGCGGAGTGGCGGTGAAGTCGTAGCTGAACGTGGGCAGGCCAGCTTCGAAGACGTTGGGAGCGGCGATACTTATGTTCATCGCGATATCTCACATTCCATTGATGCCCCGACGGGCCGAGCACAGACAAATGTAACCAAAGTGTATGACCATACCTCTGAGCCCGTCAACGCATGACAGTATCCTCGCAGTTACGCATACGTGCTGCCTGCCGTGGTCATACGGATTGTCGTCTGACGTCCGCGTCGGTGCTAGGGGGCAGTTGTTCATCGAGACCCTCGGTGCGCTCCGTCTCGCGCCAGACTGCCCGACGCCCACTTTCGCATCAGTCTTAAAGCGGTCGCGGCGACGTCGAGCGCAGCCGCGTCCCGGCCGGGTCGGCGCAACGAGGGCCGCGGCCGGAGCGCGCCGTGGCGGCACGACGGCGCAGCGATTCAGCTGCCTCCGCCTCGGTGCGGGCATCGAAAGACCAGCGACCAATCGAGCGTCGTCCGACGCGAGTCGCGAACGAACCTCGGCGTGCAGGGCGCCCGTACCGCCATTTGTACCGCCATTCGGTCACTTTGACCGTGAATTTCCGTGCTTGTTCGTAGCTGTGCTTGGAAACGTTAATCCGTTGTGGCACAACGCTTAAGTAATACACCTACGGATACTGTCGTTAAGCCTGGGGGTCAAGTGGTCGCAGGTTCAAATCCTGTCAGTCCGACACAGGTCATAGGCCCTTTTGGTGTCGAGCCCCCAGGGCAGCACCGACGCTATTAAGCGCAGCCCCGTGGACTGACCGGGCTTACGACGGTGGGGGCGGCACTACCGGTTCGCAGGCATTGGGACCTGGGTTCCACCAGTTGCCTGGGCCGCAGTCCGGCGGTGGCGGGGGTGGCACTACCGGTTCGCAGGCATTGGGACCTGGGTTCCACCAGTTGCCTGGGCCGCAGTCCGGCGGTGGCGGGGGTGTGACGGGTTGGCAGGCGTTGGCGCCTGGGTTCCACCAGTTGCCTGGGCCGCAGTCCGGCGGTGGCGGGGGTGTGACGGGTTGGCAGGCGTTGGCTCCCGGGTTCCACCAGTTGCCAGGACCACAATCCGGGGGCTGAGCCGAGCTCATTCCCGGAGACACCGCTGCCATGTAGGTCATGGGCGCTAACGCCACCGCGACGGCGCCCGCCACGCGGCGAACACGAATTCTCATCGAAGGCCCTCCCATCAAAGAATGTGAGACCTCAAGCATTGACCTTGACCCGGAGTTTTAAACTGCCCGGGAAGCATCAGCGCCGCCCTCACCGAGAGCGGGCAAATCTCAGCAAACGACCGTCCGCCGGTGTTCGCTACCGCGGTTTGTCCATTCAGGGAATCTTCCTGAGCCGTGCTCGAACGGGCGATGCCGGCGTATTCCGGTCCCAATGTGACGAATCCCAACTGGTAAGAGTGACGTGCGTCATAGCTTGACCAGCGTTAATTAGTCCATCCTAACCATTCGTTCGGGTATCTAACGGCTGGGAGCGCGATGGCCAACCTTGACTTCGCTTATGACCTGACCCTCGATGAGGCGCGCCGACGCAGCGCAGTTCTCGAAGCGATTGGTGCGGACTGGGATCCTGTCGCCGTGCTTGCCGAGGAACAGCGGGCCTACGACATGCTGTACTCGGACCTGGACGGCGAGCAGCAGCGGGTCTACGACGAGTTGGTCCGCGCCGGCGTCCTGCCCTCACGGACGGTCGATCGTGTTACCGATTGATCCGACGGCCGACCGTAGCCGCCGCGCATGGCTGCCTTGCCCGCGCTGCAATCACCGCGCCAAGTGTGGTGATTGCCGGGACCGGCGAAACTGCAATACGCACTGGCAGTACCTGCTGAGCAACAGGGGGACGCTGGTGCACCTACAGTGCTCGGATTGCGGTCATCTCTGGTCGACCGACACGCATAACCGCGCGCGCGGGCGCACCGCCTGACCACGCGGAGATCACGGCCCGAACCAAGCGATGCACTCGGGCCGAGGGGATGATGAGCCCATGGACGCTGAACTGCAACGCTGGCTGGCGGCCGGGGAGCACTTCGACTACCTCGGCTTCGACATCTTCTACCGCGTCGAGGGCAGCGGGCCGCCGCTGCTGCTGATCCACGGTTATCCATTCAATTCCTTTGACTGGGCGCGGATCTGGCCGGAGCTGTCGCAACGGTTCACCGTCATCGCACCGGACATGATCGGCATGGGGTTCTCCGAAAAGCCGGTGGCCTACGAGTACTCCGTGGGGGACCACGCCGACATGCACGAAGCATTGCTGGCCCACCTGAACATCCGCAACGTGCACATCCTGGCCCACGACATCGGCGATTCGGTGGGCCAGGAGATGTTGGCTCGCCATGAGTTCGGTCAGCAAGCCTATGGCGCCCTGCGCATCGACTCCATCACCTGGCTCAACGGCGGAATGTTCATCGAGGCATACAAGCCCAGAACGGCGCAGAAGCTGATGTCTGGCACCCCGTTGGGTGACGTATTCAGTCACGTGCAGGGCAGCCCGGTGTCCCGCCGGCTGCTGGAGCCCACGCTGCGCGAGATGTTCGGCCCGAACACCAAGCCGACCCGGCACATGATGGATGTGTTCAACCAGATCCTGGACTACAACGATGGCCGCCGGGTGCTGCACAAAGTCGGCCGTTTCATCAACGATCGCTACACGCACCGAAACCGGTGGGTGCGTGCCATGCGGCAGACCGCGGTTCCCATGCGATTGATCGATGGGCCGGTCGACCCCAACTCCGGTGCTCACATGGCGCGCCGCTACGCCGAGGTGATACCCGAACCGAATGTCGTGATGCTCGCCGACGACATCGGGCACTGGCCACAACTCGAGGCCCCCGATGCGGTGTTGACGCACTTCCTCGCCCACATCGACCGCATCGCCGCCGACTGAACGGCTCGTCGTCGGGAAAGCGGTGGGCTATCCGTGATGCGGCGGTCGCTCGTCGCGGAGCCGGCGCTCGTCCGACGCCGCGCGCATCTGCTCCTCGTCGCCGTACCTCTCCAAATCCTCCGGCGGGGTGCGAACCCGCGGGGGCTTCGGTTCGGCCGGTGGTCGCTTTGGGGGTTCGGTGGACACGAGGCGATTATCCGCGCACCGGTCTACGGCTGAAAGGCCGGAAGAATGGTGCCGGAATCGCGTATCTCCCAGATGCTGGCTTTGGTGATGCCGTCGAAGTTGATCTTGTTCAGCGTTGCTCGCGAATACGTGAGGTCGATGGCGACCTGAGTCGAGGTGTTGCCGTACGGGTCGGTCATCGGGAAGGTGCCTTGCACGTTCACCGCGGAAGCGTCGGGATACGTCGCTCTCGCGTATTTGAGGATGTCGATGGTGTCCGTCCGGGCACCGTCTTTGATCAGCTGCTCGGTGTAGTTGTCACGAATGGCGAATCGGGCGTTGACCACGTCGCCGTTCGGGCCTGGAGCAGTCGTGAAGGTGACCCCGTCCGGCTTCTTGGGTCCGGCCGGCGTCGACGGCGCCACCTCGGTCGGCGGTCCCGCGGTGGCCGAACTGCTCGGGGTCGATTGGGCGTCCTTCTTGGGGTCGAATACCCAGGTTTTGCCGACGACGATGAGCAGGACGAGGAAGCCCAGAGCCGCCAGGGCCAAGGCCGCCTTACCCGGAGTGTCTTTCTTCGGCGGTTCCGCGGCGAACGCCCACTCGCTAGTCCAGCTGGTGCCGTCGAAGTACCGTTGCAGCCCGTGGCCTACCCCTGCGGGATCGGGGTACCAGCCCGGCGCCGATTGGGGCGGGGGCGGCGCCTGTTCGAATGGCATCTATCCATTTTCGTCGTGAGTGAGGCTTCTCGGCTACCCGCCGCGTCGGCCACTCGAAACGGATCCCTTTGGTGAGCTCGCCCTTCAGTCCTCGCGGTCCGGCTCGGTCAGTTCCGGCGCGTTCTCACGCGTCGCCATTCCACCTTCGCCCCCGTGATCCGCGGGACCGGGGCGGCCACCCTTGGGCTCGTCGTCGTCCTTCTTCGAATGCTTGCCCATCGCAACCTCCTTCGTCGACCGAAGGACTACCCGCCGCGGCACGATCTGAAGACCCGAGGCCGGATATGAACTCGAGATGGCCCAGGCGTGACGGTTCGGCATGACGTCCGACGTTCGACGCGCCGGTGTGGCCGCTCCAGGCTATGAATCTAGGAGTGAGCAACCAGGTGAACCTGACCCAGCAGGAAAGCTCGTTGATCGGCGAGAGTGATCCCGAGGCTCTCATTCGCATGGACGAGAAGTCGCTGAAGGATTTGCAGAGCCGGCTCAGGCAAGCGCGCGACAAGAACTTCAGCTTGTTGCGGCGTCGGGGTGCGGCTCGGGTTGAGGCCGAAGGCGCCCGCGGCTCCGCCCAGCCCGCCAGCGAAAAGCGCGGCGAGAAGGTGGAGATATTCGACCAGGCGCTGGCTCGGGTGGGCGAGCGCCTTAGCGCCATCGGTGGGCCCGAGTAGCAGCTGAGTGTCCGCCCGGGTCCTACTGGGTAGGAGTACGAATGTGATGAACACCCAGCAGTTGGCCGAGGAGCTCGCCCTCGCCGGGGCACAGAAGCTGCTCTCCGGCTCCATGGCCCGGCTTGCCTACAACGGGCACGATGGCTTCCCGCGAGTCGTCCCGGTCGGTTTTTACTGGACCGGCGAACGCATCGTCGTCTCCACCGCACCCACCGCCCCGAAAGCGCGAGCGCTATCGGCACGTCCGCAAGTGGCACTGACGATCGACACCGGCTCCGCACCGGAAGAGGCGCAGGCCCTCCTGGTACGCGGGCTAGCCACACTGCAAACCGTCGACGGCGTCACCGAGGAATATCTCGCGGCGGCGAAAAGCTCGATGGACGAACCGCAACTCGCCGACTTCGAACGCAACGTACGGTCGACGTACAAGCAGATGGTGCGCATCTCGATCGAGCCGCTCTGGGCGCGGTTCTATGACTTTGGCGCCGGGCGGTTACCCGCGTTCCTCGCAGAGCTCGTCGAGGATGGCTAGCCGGCAATACAATTCGACGACGCTGGTCAGCGCACGAAAACTCGTGGTTTAGAAACCGCATGTGTTGGGCACACACGGCCATGACCGCACGTCACGTAGTCCACTTCCTTGCTCCCGCGGTCGTCGCGGCGGCGGGCGTCAGCGCTCCGGTCCTCGCTTCTGCAATTCCGTTCGCTTCCGCCGAGCCATGCCCGGACGTGCAAGTGCTGTTCGCCCGCGGCACGGATGACCCGCCGGGTCTTGGCCCGACCGGACAGGCGTTCATCGACACCCTGCGCCCGCGCGTCGGCGCAAAATCGCTAGACGTCTATCCCATCAACTACCCCGCCACCCACGACTGGACGAACGCTGGCGAGGAAGGGATCAGAGACGCGGGGGCGCATGTCGTTTCGACGGCGCACGACTGCCCCAATACCAAGATGGTGCTCGGCGGCTATTCCCAAGGCGCTGCCGTGATGGGCTTCGTCACCTCGGCCGCCGTACCGGCTGGAATCGATCCGGCGGCCGTGCCCAAACCGCTGGACCCCGAAGTGGCCAACCACGTCTCGTCGGTCGTGCTCTTCGCACTGCCAAGCGAAAAGGCGATGAACTTTTTCGGCGAGCCGCCGGTCGTCATCGGTCCGCTCTATCAGGCCAAGACCATTCAGGTATGCGCCCAGGGAGACCCGATCTGCTCCGACGGGATGAACTTCGCCGCACACGACACGTACTCGACCAACGCGGCCATGATTGACCAGGGTGCGGCGTTTGCGGCCAGTCGTCTCGGGCCGGCGGGCGCCGCTCCTGGCGCACCGACGACCGCCGTCGGCTTCCCGGGCGTTCCCGGTTAATCGCGGCTCCGCCTCGTTTGAATACCAAGGCGCACAGGCTATTTCGCGTCTAGGGTGCACCGGACGGCGGCCTGGCGAGTTCACTTGGGCGCGAGCATAATCGGGTGGTGGACTCATACGGCGACCTCCGCGCCCGTTTTCGCCGGCTGCATCAACAGGGGTGTTTTCTCATCCCGAATCCGTGGGACGCCGGTTCGGCAATCGCGCTCGCAAAGCTCGGCTTCCCGGCACTGGCCACTACGAGCGCCGGACTATGCTTCGCGCGGGGTCTGCCAGACACGGTGACCGCGCTCTCCGTCGACGAGGCACTGAACAACATCGCCGAAATAGTGGCCGCGGTCGGCGTGCCCGTCAACGCCGATTTCCAGGCCGGTTATGCCCAAGATGCGGGCGAGCTCGCGCACAATGTGGCGCGCTGCGTGGCCACTGGCGTAGCCGGCCTCTCCGTCGAAGACGGCACCGGCATCGCCGGCTCGCCGCTCTTCGAGCTGGCCGAGGCGGCCGACCGCGTTCGCGCTGCGCGTTCGACGATCGACGACTCGGGGGCCGACGTCATGCTGACCGGCCGCGCGGAATGCTTCCTCTACGGCCACCCCGACCCCCTCGCCGAGGCCATCAGGCGGCTGCAGGCTTACGCCGAGGCGGGAGCCGAGGTGCTCTTCGCGCCGGGGATCCGGACCAAAGCGGACATCGCCAGTCTCGTCGACGCGGTGGCTCCGTATCCGGTCAACGTCCTGGTGTCTTCCGACACGGGGCTGACGGTGACGGACCTCGCGGAGCTGGGGGTGCGACGGATCAGCGTCGGCTCCGCTTTCAGTCGGGTCGCGTGGGGTGCGTTCCTGGCCGCCGCGCGGAAGCTGATTGAGGGCGGGTCCTTCGAGGGACTAACCGGAGCCGCGAGCTTCGACGAGCTCAATACGCTATTCGCCGAATAGTCTCCGGGCGGCGAGCTACCGCACTTTCCGGAGATCGGCGAGCGAGTTCTTCAGCCCACCATCCAGTCGAATCTGCACGGCCGCCACGGCGACCATCACCCCCGCGGTCACCAAGTGCACCACCGCGTCGGTGGTGTTGTTGGGGAAGGTGAAGACATAAGCCACTTGATGCGAGAAGAAAGCCCAAATGCCCGGCAGCGCACCGGCTACCGCGGCGAGCAGCAGATATAGCACGGCCCAGGACTTGCGCAGCGCCAACACCAAACCGGGAGCGAACAACGCGAGACCGGCGACGGCATGCCAGCCGTTGTAGTCCATCCCGAGTAGCTGGACGGTCGGCGCGGCGGGACCGGTCGCGAAGCTGGGATTGACGATGAGGCCGATCACCGCCTGAACGACATGAAAAACGCAAATGATCAGCAGCCCGATCTGGGCGAAACTCCACCTCACGCTGCACCCCCTTGTGCCGGCGGGATACCCGGATACTACGCGCGGTAGTAGATCCTGGTCAATCCTGCTCAGTGGGGGCCGCGGGCGCGCCGTCGGCCCCGGCCGGAAAACGCCGCCACCGTCCGCACCGTCGCCCAGCACCGACCTTCGTCACGGATGGTCCGGAATGATAAGGGGCGGAACGAGATTGAAAACACGCCGGAAAGGCTGTGGCCACTTCTTGCGCAGTGGCTACGCGGTGCTCTTCCGTTCGACCCACTGATTAAGCGCGTCCTCAACTGCGGTCACTACGTCCACACCCGCGCTGTTGGCGGTTTGCTCAAACCGCTCGACCAACTCGGTGCGGACTGAGACGTCCAACCTCGTGCGCGCTGGTTTTGGCTTCGGCGGCAGCTCTACCGGCACGTGTCGCGCCACGGATGTGTCGATGATTTCGCGAAGTGCCGGTATCTCGTCGAGCATTCTGGCGAGATCAGCGCGTTCGATACGCAAGACCTCGGCCGGCCCCATCGTCGTCACGGTCGCAGAACGCAGTTTCCCACGGTGGAGTGCGGATTCGCCGATCACCTCGCCCGGACCCAGGACGGCGACGCGGTCCCGCCCGATGTACACACCCACCTCCCCGCTTAGCAGGATGTAGCAGGAGTCCGAGGGCGTCTGTTCATGAATCAGGGGCAATGGGGCCGACGTCGCAGTGCGATGCGCTGCTCGGGCGAGGCTCAGCAGGTCAGCATCGGAGAAGTTGTCGAAGGTGGCGTACTGGCGTAACCGACGAGCGTCTTCCTCATATTGCTTCGCATCGGCCTTCATGGCGGGCTCCTGACGTGCGATGTGACGCTATATCGAGGAGCGTAACGCGGATTTGCCATACCGATGGCAGAAGACCGCGAAGTAATCCAAAACGGCCCGCCGACAGGACTGAATGCGGTAGTTGCGAACGTGAAAGCCGGAAGTCAGTTCCGCCCGGGAAGCCTCATCATCGCGCGCACGACGGGGACTAGCGACTTCTGCCACAGCGTTCCCGGAATGCCAAGCGGCGGATCGAGATTGAACACGCGCGCGGTCGCGATCGTCTGCGACTCGGTGTACTTCAGCAGGCCCTCGGCACCGTGTCGGCGGCCGACGCCGGACTGCCCCATCCCGCCCATCGGGGCACCCAAGCTGCCCCATGCGAACGCGTAACCCTCGTTCACATTCACCGTTCCCGACCGCAGCCGGGCGGCGATTTGCTCGCCCTCCGCGGAGGAGCCGGCCCACACGCTGGCGTTGAGCCCGTACTCGGTGGCGTTGGCCTTTTCGACGGCTTCATCCACGTCGGCGACGGGGTAGATCGACACGACCGGCCCGAACGTCTCGTTGGCCGCACACTCCATTTCCGGCGTGACGTCGGCGAGCACCGTGGGCTCGTAGAACAGCGGCCCGATGTCGGGCCGCGCGTTGCCGCCCGCAATCACTTTGGCGCCCTTGGCTTTCGCGTCGTCGACGTGGTCGGTCACGGTGTCAAGCTGACCCGCGGAGATCAGGCTCCCCATGTCGACCGAGAAGTCGTACGCGGTGCCCAATTTCATGTTGCGCACCGCGGCGCCGAACTTGCCGACGAAGTCGTCGGCGATGTCCTTCTCGACGTAAATCCGTTCGATGGAGATGCACAACTGGCCGGCGTTCGAGAAGCACGCGCGGGTGGCCGCCTTGGCGGCCTTGTCGAGGTTGGCGCCCCGGGTGACGATCATCGCGTTCTTGCCCCCGAGTTCGGCCGAGAAGCCGATCAGCCGACGGCCCGCGTGTTCGGCGAGCTGCCTGCCGGTGGCGGTCGAGCCGGTGAACATCAAGTAGTCACAGTTGTCGATGATGGCAGTGCCGACCACCGAGCCCGGCCCGGGCACGATCGCGTAGAGGGCTCGCGGCAGGCCGGCCTCGTACAAGAGCTCGGCACACGCCAGCGCGCAATATGGGGTCTGGCTGTCCGGCTTGAGCACCACCGCGTTGCCCGCCAGCAGCGCCGGCACCGAGTCGGACGCCGTCAGCGTCATGGGGTAGTTCCACGGCGAGATCACCCCGACCACGCCCTTGGGCTGGTAGACCACCGTGGTCTTGCCGATCGCCGGGAGCAGCGCCTGCACCTTGCGCGGTTTCAAAAGGTCGGCGGCGACGCGCACGTAGTAGTTCGCATTCGCCATCAGATCGACGATTTCCTCCTGTGCCGCCCAGCGGGCCTTTCCGGCCTCGGCTTGCAGGAGATCCATCAGGAACTCGCGGTTCTCGACGACCAGGTCGCGATACCGGCTGATGACATCGATGCGCTCGGAGACCGGGCGGTTCGCCCAGTCGGTCTGAGCCGCCCGCGCCTCAGCGAATGCCGCCTCGACGTCTTCGGCCGTGCCGATGGGGATCGTGGTCAGCGGCTTGCCGGTGAAGACCTCGTCGATGGTCCGCCTCTGGCGTGCGGCGGGGTCTTTGATCGCGGCGAGCTGACGCAGGCGGTCGAATACCTCGGCTGGCGGTGCGGGCATGTTGTTACCTCCCCTGTGAGCACAGCGTTCAGGCCACCAGCCTATCCGGATGAATTGCCGGGGCGTCGGCGTCGTCGAGGACGGCGGCAAGCTTGCGTTCGACCGTCGCCCGCTGCCGGAGGTCTACGCGCCATCGTGTTGCGGGAATCTTGTCGGTAGGTCTACGGTCAGCAGTCACGGCGTAGAGCCGAAAAGACAGGTGCTTAAGCAGATGGCTCAGCCTTCCGCCGGACCTCTGGGTTCCGGACAGGTCGCCGCACCGCCCAACTCCGGTGGTGAGGGCGGCGACGACGGTGGCTCGTTGCCGCCGTTCTGCTGTGCCAATTGAGAGCTCACCTTGCGGCAATCCCCGTGTTCCCCCAACAAGATCGGACGTGACCCAGAATGCTGCGGTTCGCAAACCTCTCCTGGCTGCGCGTCGTTGCGCGGCCGTCGCATGCCGCCGGGCGCGAATCGTGCCCCGCCTAGATGGCCATCACTGAAGTCTCCGAATACGCCCACCTGAGCGGCACGGACCTCGAGGAGCTCGCAGCCGCGCTGGAAGCGATACGCCGCGATATCGAGGCTTCGCGCGGCGCCAGGGATCGCGCATACATCAAGCGCGCCATTGCCTTTCACCGCGCCCTCGAGATCGCGGCGAGGCTGGCCATCGCCGGCAGTAAAGGCAAGTTTGGCTGGAGCGTCGGAACCGCCACCCTGGCCGCGGCCAAGTGCATCGAGAACATGGAACTCGGCCATAACATCAGCCACGGTCAATGGGATTGGATGAACGACCCCGAAATCCATTCCAGTACCTGGGAGTGGGACATGGCCGGTCTGATGTCGCAGTGGCAGTACTCCCACAACTACCGGCACCACGTTTTCGCGAACGTGGTGGGTGTCGACGACGACCTCGGATTCGGAGTCATGCGGGTCACTCGAGACGAGCCATGGCGGCCGCACGCGTTGGCGCAGCCGTTCCGCGCGGTGCTGTTGGCGCTCTTGTTCGAGTGGGGTGTCGCACTGCACGGCTTGTATTCAGTGCAGGATCGTGATGAGACGGACGCCCGAAGGTCGGCCCACAAGGCAGCACTCCTGCGCAAGGTTGCTCGCCAGGCCGGCAAGGATTACGTCCTCTTCCCCGCGTTGAGCCGCCGGCGGTGGGGGAGCACGCTCACCGCCAACGTGGTTGCCAACGGGCTGCGCAACGTGTGGGCATGCGTCGTCATCTTCTGCGGTCACTTCGCCGACGGTGCGGAGAAATTCACGCCGGCAGTTCTCGACGATGAGACCAAGCCCGAATGGTATCTGCGACAAATGTTGGGCACGGCCAACTTCCGGGCCGGGCGGGTGCTGGCGTTCATGACTGGAAATCTCTGCTATCAAATCGAACATCACCTCTATCCCGACCTGCCCAGCAACCGCTACCCGGAGATCGCCGAGCAGGTGCGCGCCCTGTGCGTCACCTACGACTTGCCGTACACGACCGGCTCGTTGCTGCGCCAGAACCTGCTCACCGCGCGCACCATCTGTAAGTTGGCGCTTCCGGACTGGTGCTTGTCCGCTACCGCCGATGACGCGCCGGAGACGGCGTCCGAGGACAGATTCCGGAAGGTCGCGAGACGAGCGCGCTTGTCGGGTACCGGGCACGATGTACGGCACCGGGGATTAGCGACGGCAATACTCGGTGCTAAGCGCGATCGAAGGAGATGGCGCTAGTAGGCGGTGAGCACCAAGGCGCCGCGCTCAGCGCTTCTTGTCGTGAAGTACCGAATCGGTGGACGCGGCACTGGCCGACTTCCCCCGCTTGTCGGCGCGCTTCTCCTTCAATGATTTTCCGGACTTCTTGGTCATGGATTGTCGAGGAGACTTGTCGGACATCACTGGCCCTTCGTATGGGGGCCTGATTGGGTCCCGGTTTGGCCGACTTTACCCCACGGCGGAGCTAGTCCGGGATGACTCAGCCGCTGGCCTCGCCGGTGCCATGGCGGCCGCGATGGCCTGGCCGGTGGTCGCGGGTGCGTATACGAGGCTGGCGCGTGGGAGCCTGGCGCAGCGCGGGGCGCGGGTATGGAACCGTCACATTCGCCCATAAGCAAGCGCCATGATCAGAAAAAGCGCTGCCAACAGAAGGAACATCATCACCAGCGGGTCGACTACCTCGAATAGCATGCCAGCACAACCGATTGCGATCCACAAGCACTAGGCATTGCGGGCTTCGTGGCCGGCATCAGTTCGTGCCGGCGAGGTGGATGCCGTATGGCACTGCGTCCAGCAGCGTGACGGTGAGTCCGTCACCGCTGGGCAGCACGTACCTGCGCTGCTCACCGGGACGCGCCCCCGTGATGGCCGCTCCCAGCGGGGAATTAACCGAATAGACCTCCACGTCGCCGTACTCGGCGCCGCGCGCGCCCAGCAGGAAGGTCTCGACGTCACCGGTGTCGTCGTAGCGGACGGTCAAGACCATGCCGGGTTCGGCGACCCCGTCGTCGGGCGGATCCTCGCCGACGACGGCGTTGACCAACAGGTCATGGATCCGTTGAATCCGCAGCCGCCATGCGCACTGGACAGCCGTCGCGCCCTCGTCAGCGTCTTCGCCAAACGCGTTGCTGCCACGCGACTCCCGCAGGGTGGCTAACTCCCGCTGGAGCCGCACGTAGGCCTGCGGCGTGAGCCACACGGGCTGCACGCTAGTCATGTTCGTTCCCCTTTCCCTCAATGGTGGTCAATGGCTGCCGGTCCGAGACTCCGTTCCCGAACGTATGACGACCGAAATCGTTGCGGGTTTGCGCATCTGGTGATGCAGCCCGATACGGAACGACCCTGAGCAGGGTCACGGGCCGCCCGGTGTCATGCGGAATCGCATAGATGCGCTGCTCGCCGGGGCGAGCGCCGGCGATACACCGGCCCAGCGGCGACGCCATCGAATACACCTTGATGTCGGCGCCTTCTGCGCCCCGCCGGCCGAGCAGCAGCGTTTCTGTTTCACCGTTGGCGTCGTATCGGATGGTCACCACCATGCCCGGGCCCGCGCTCCGCTCGCGTGCGGGATCGTCACGCACTACGGCCGTGGCGAGCAGGTCCTCGATCTCGCGGATGCGTTTTGCCCGTGCCGCGGGGCGCGCGCCGCGGTGCCCGCCGTAATCCATGGCGTCGTCCGGGACTTCGATGCTCCGCCGGGAGCGCAGCGCGGCGAGTTCGTCCTGCAGGCGGCGCCGGTGCTGCGGCGTTATAGAGACAGGTGCACATCTGGTCATCGCGTTGTTTCCTTTACTGAGTAGGGATGTCGTCAGGGACGGGCCGGCGTGTGGCAGCCGTCCCTGACGACGCGGAGCCCGTGAGGGGCAAGCGTGCGTCGGAATCACCATGCGGCGCCGCGACGTCCGGTTTGCCGCGCTATGGAGGAGATACGTTGTCCGCCAAAGCGATACGTCGCGTCCGTCGCTCACCGCACACCTCTGCTTCTGGATTCCGAACCGGTACCTCCATGGTGGCCTGCTTGGACTCCAAGGCGCTTGCATCAAATGAACAACCGCGGCATACGCCATTGTTCGGACCCGACAACGCGATTTGCCGGGAGAACCTGCGCCGAACAGCCCCAATCCCCGCAGGCGCTACTGCGGGGACTGGGTGTCCGATGGCTGGTCGCCTTCCTCAGCTCACCGTTGCCCGACCAATCGGTCGAAGTCGTGCTGCCAGCGGGTGTAACGGGCTTGGTCGAGGGCGTGCCGGGCGCCGGCGAACGAAGCGGCTACCGCGGCGCTTACGGCACCCCAGATCGCGACCGCGATCGTGACCGCCTCGGTGCGCGGCGACAGATTCGGCCGGGTCAGCGGCGAACCGTGAGCATCGACCCAGATCTCGACCTCGTCACCGACTTTGGCCGCGGGGGGTGCGGCAATGTCTCCAGTGCGCGCTGCCCCGGCGAAATCCCATTGGGCAGGCATCTGGACCGTCCGGCTGTCGAATTTCCTCGGGGCGTGGCTGTCCGCTACGACCGTCGCGGTCACCCGGCTGCGAGTTTGGACCTGCTCCGCGTAAATGCGGCTCCGCGAGTCATAGACCGCGGTGCCGACGGCGGCGGCGATCGGTACGGCGAACAGTGACACCGCGACGGCCAGCACCAGGAGCAGCGCCTCGACCCGGTCGCTTGCCCGTAGCAGCGGGTTGCGACCGAACAGCCGAGAGAACAGCCTTCGCGGCAACGGCACGGTGAACGTCTCCAGCACGGCGTGGTCGCCCGGCCCGCGCGGGCACGGCGGTCGATCGTCGTGACGCGGGGTAGTCATCGGATGTCCTATCGACGGATCGGGTAAAGGCCGTGGTTGCTCACCTCGATGGTGGCGCGGGTGGACGCCGCACGGATTGCCGAGGTCCGACAATGGCGCCGCCGCTCATTGTCGGATTACGACAGGGTTCGCTCAATCGATATCGGTGGCCGCGAGTTCGATCATCATGGCCAGCCGCTTCCTGGCGTCATCCAATGGGAGATTGGTGATTTCGGCCATCTTGCGGAGCCGGTAACGCACCGTGTTTTCGTGTACTCCCAGTCGCTCACCGGCTTCGGCCGGGTCGCCGAGCGCCCCTAGCCACGCCCGCAGCGTGGCGAGGTAGTCGGTTCCGTGAGCGCGGTCGTGGCGGCCCAGCTCGGCCACGGGTCCACGAGTCGGAGACCGGCCGGCTCGCGCCGCGGTCCGCAACCGCTGCAGCAGGATGTCATCCCACGATTCGTCGTAGGCGGGGGGCGCGGATCCAGGCGATGCCTCGTGCAACGCCAGGCATTCGTCGGCCTCCTGACGCGCAGCGGCCAGATCGGTCACCGCGGCCGGCCCGCTGACGCCGGCCAACAAAGCCACCCCTTCGGGTAGGGCCGCTCCGAGACCGACGACCCAGTGGCGCGCCACCGAGGCCTGCTCTCCGGGCAGCACGGTGTAGATGGTGTTGCCTGCCAAGGCGCTGCGACCGGGACGCGACCAGCCGAAGCCGGCGGTGGCGCGCTCGAACGCCAACAGCAGGGCGGCGTCGCGTTTGGCCCCGACGGACGCCTGCAGGGCGATCACCCGCAAACCGCTCTGCGGCAGGCCGAGCTTGCTTGCCGCCGTGGCGGAGTCAGCGCTGCCTTCCAGTAACCGGATCACCAGTTCGGATTCGACCTGACGCTCGAGGTCGGCGCTGGCCTGGGACCGCAGTAGGTGCAGGGCCACCGTCTGCGCGCCCTCGGCCAAGGCGTCCCTCCGCGTTTCCTCCAGCGGATTGGAGCAGGCTACCCAGACCGACCCCATCAGTTCTCGGCCGGAGCGCACCGCCGCGACCATGCGCCCGGTCATGCCGGACTCCGCATCGCCCTCGACGAACACCGGCTCGTCCGAGTTCGTCAGATGGGCGAATACGCCACGGGCATCGAACAGGGCGCGCAGCCGGTCCGGAGTCTGTCGGCCCAGAATGATCTCGGCCTGAGCCGGGTCGGCGTGTTGCTGGAGCCGTGAATACGCGAGCACGCGCAACAGTGCATCGTGAATGACAACGGGGCTGCCGACGGCGTCCGCCAGGCTATCCGCCAGGGCGAACAGATCCGTCGGGCCTCGACCGGCGGCGGTTTCGCGGCCCTCCAACACCAGCCCGTAGATGACCGCGGCCACCTCGCTCCACGAGAGCGACTCGTCGACCAGCATCACCGCACCGACCCGGGTGTCCTCGTCCAACGTCATCGGCTCGGCATTGTCGCGCGTCAACACCACAACTGCATGTGCCGAGCTCGCCCAGCAGACCGCTTCATCGAGCGAGCCGGCGTCGATTGCCAGCAGTACGTCGCCCAGCACGGCCCGCTTGGTAGCCACCTCGTGGATGACCACGCTGCGCAGCTCGGTCGACCTGGGCACTGACGACCAACGCAGCCGGACCCCATAACCGCCCAGGACATTCACCAAGCGGTCCAAAGTGATCACAAGCGACTCCCCGGCTGCGAAGAAATCAGAGGATTTTCTTTGTATCTTCCCCTCACGGGCAACATGCGATTGTCGAATTCCCGGGGCCCCGAAACAGCCCGTTGATGCACGTCGATTGACGATGTTCTCTTCGCCGGTTATCCCGAACACGGCCTATTCGATGGTCATGTTCGACGTGCATTTCCGCTCAACGTTAACCCCATTGCGCGGGTGAGCGGGTTTCGTTACTCCCGAACCTGGCGATTGACGAGGCCCGTGACATACCGCGCATCGATCTCTTCGCCGCCGTCGCCGTAATAGACGCGATGGGGCCCGCTGGCGGTGTCATCGGCCGTGCGCGTCACCTTGATCCACCTGCCCGTCGTGGGATCTTGCAGCATGTCACCCTCGCGGATCTCCGACAGCGGCACTTTCTCTATCGCATGTTCAGAACTCATTGCTCTCCCGAATCGTCGTGGTTTTGACCTGTGGCCACCTCGTGGGATCGTCCCGGCGATCACGTTGACGATTCTCTTGCGGACGCCGATGGTCAATCGCGAATCTGATCGTGGCTCGTCAGGCGTCGCGATTAGTGGAAGGGTGGGCAAATGACATCCTCGCCGGGATCCGCGGGCGCTTCTGCGGCCGGCCGGCCTCCGTTCGGCTGAATGTGGCGATCCACGAGCAGCTCCTCGCCGCCGTCGATGGCCGGCGGGGGGTAGACGCGGCTGACCGCTTGTGCGAGGCCTGCGTAAATCTGTTCGACGTTGCCGCAGCGGCGATTTCGCTCGTTTTCGACGGCGCGAGCAGCGGAACCCTGGGCGCCAGCGACAAGGCGGCACGCGAGTACGACGAACTCCAGTTCGTACTCGGGGAGGGACCGTGCCTGGACGCTGTCAACCGGAGAATTCCGATTCTGGTCGTCGATCTCGCCGATCCCGCAGAGACTCGCTGGTCCGCGTATGGGCCCGCCATGCTGGCCAACGAGATCAGGGGCGTCCACGCGATACCCGTCGTCGTGGCCGGCGAATTCGTCGGCGCGCTCGACCTGTTCCGGACGGAACCGGGCCCGCTGCCTGACGAGGCCTTAGTCGGTGCGGTTGCCGCCGCGGAGCTCGCCGCCATCCCGCTGTTGGATTTGTTGGAAGGCGACTTGCAGGCCGCCGTTAGCGATCCCGACAGCAATGCGTGGGCCGAACTCAACGTGTTGAGCCGCGCGGAGGTCAGCCAGGCCACCGGCGTGCTGGTCGCCCAGCTGGAGCTTGAGCCTGCCGAGGCATTGGTCCGGCTGAGGGCCCACGCCTACGCGACCGGTCGCAGCGCTACCGACGTCGCCCGCGACATTCTCGACGGCCGCGTGAGGCTCGAGCCGGACTAGTGCGCGTTTGGCGGACTCAAAATTTTTGAAAGGAGGCACGTCGTGACTGATACCCCCCGGGAAACCCGCGTGCTGAACGCCGTCGTTTCGCTGGTCGATAGCCTGCTCGACGACTTCGACGTGGTCGAATTGCTGACGGGGCTCACGGAGCGTTGCGCCGAGCTGCTCGACATCGAGGCCGCCGGGTTCCTGCTCGCCGATCCGCTCCGTCAGCTTCGCTTGTTGGCCGCCACCTCGCGACAGGCCCGCGAGATAGAACTCTTCGAGCTGCAAGCCGACCAAGGTCCGTGCGTGGACTGCTACGCCACCGGCGAACCGGTCTCCATCGCCGACATTCAACTGGCGACGGAGCGGTGGCCACGATTTGTTCCGGCCGCACTCGATGCGGGCTTCGCCTCGGTGCACGCGGTCCCGATGCGGGCAGCCGGACTCGTGTTGGGCGCGCTCGGTCTATTCGGCACCCGCAGCGGCGAGCTCAACGGCGCCGATCTGCTCGTTGGCCAAACGCTGACCCACATCGCGTGCGTCGCGATTCTGCAGGAGCATCCACCGACCCCGGCCACCGTGGTGCCGCGGCTGCGATCCGCGCTGACCAGCCGCGTCATCATCGAGCAAGCCAAGGGGTTCCTGCACGAAACGCTGGATGTGCCGGTCGAGGAGGCGTTCCACCTGTTGCGCACCTATGCGCGGGCCGAACGCCAACGCCTGACCGACGTTGCGAGCCGATTGATGACCGATCGGGATTCCCGCCCTATCCTGCTGGCCGCCCTGGCCGAACTAGCCGCCGGGCCAGCGCATTAAGCGGTTCAGTGGTGCCGCGACCGGGCTCGCCGCACGGCCTCGTCGACCAACCGCTCGGCGACTGCGTGCAGCTTGATGTTCTCAACCTGGCTGATGCGGGAGAGGCGTTGGAAGGCCTCCTCGGCGTTGGCGCCCGACCGGCTACGGATGATGCCGATCGCCTGATCGATCACTGCGCGGCTGTTCAGCGCGCGCTGCAGTCGCGTTGACCGTTCCTGTGCGCTGGCCAACAACTGCGCGTTGTAAACCGAGACCGCCGCGGGCTTGGCGAACTGGGCTCCCAACCGGACGGCGTGCTCGGCAAAGGCGTCCCGGCGGGTCGCATAGGCGTTGATCGAGCCGATCAGCTCATCGCCGACGACGAGCGGCAGCGCCAGCGCGGAGTGGATGCGCATCCGGGCCACGCGTCCACCGAAATGCGGCCAACGACTGTCGCTGCCCAGCGAGCCGCTGACCGTGGGTCGCCGGGACTGCATGCAGGTGATGCACGGCCCCTCGTTCAGCTCTTCGTACTGAATGGTGTCGATCTCCTGGACCAGTAACTGGGTCGCTGCCCAGGTCTGGGCGCTGGGAATGCCGAGACGTTGATCGATCAATGCGACGCCCGCACCGTCGACGCCGGGGATCGCTTGCGCGGCGAACTCCGCGACGTCTCGCAGCAGGTCCATCACCCCCTGCGCGCCGGCCACGAGTGCGGCCACTCGGTTGAGCCCGGCATGCAAATCGGCCTCGTCAGCCTCGCGTTCGGTGGGGGAGAGGTCGGGCTTTGGTGGCGTTTTGCGACCGGGTTGGGCATCGAACTCGGTCACGTGCCCTCCTCCCGTGCCGCGGATGAACGACAAATCTACTCTTCGCCGCGCCCGGAGGACTTCAGCCGACGAGCGCCAACGCGTGGGCGCGCCGGAGCTTGCCCGATGGCGTCTTGGGGATCGTTCCCGGTTCGAGCACGACCACGTTGCGGGGTCGGACATCGACCTCCGCGACCACTTCGTGTGCCACCTGCTGCTCGATGCGGCGCACCTCGGCCGGGGTCTGCCAATTCTCGCATTCCACGGCCACGGCGAACGTCTCGCGCGAATGACCTGCCTCCAGTCGTACCGCCACGGCGCCTCCTGGCCGGACCCCGCAAACTCGCGTGGCGGCGCGTTCGATGTCGGCCGGGTAAATGTTTCGCCCGGCCATGATGATGACGTCCTTGACACGGCCGCAGACTACAAGGCGGCCCGTCTCGGTGAAGTAGCCCAGATCGCCGGTGTCGTACCAGCCTTGTTCGTCTTGTGCCGCGACGAATCCGGCGATCGTTTCGTAACCGAGCGTCACCGGCTCACCACGCACCTCTATGACGCCGACAGCCCGGGCGGGCAGGATGGCGCCGTCTTCGTCGACGATGCGCGCCTCGAGCCCCTCGAGCAGACGTCCAAGCGTGGCCAGTCGCCGGGTTTTGCCCTTGGTGGCAGGGACCGCTCGGTGCAGCACGGCGAGCAGGTCGGCGTCGACCTCGTCGATCAATAGGCCTGCGCCGCAATCGGAGAACGACACGGCCACGGTGGTTTCGGCCATGCCGTATGCGGGCAGGATCGCGTCCGGACGTAAGCCGAACGGCTTGCCAGCTTCACAGAGCTCCTCGACGTCGGCGGGCTCGACCTGTTCGGCACCCGAGAGGGCCCATCTCAGGGTCGACAGATCGAACTGGCCGGGCCGGGCCAGCTTGCGAAGGCGTTTGGCGAACAGCGTGTAAGCGAAGTTCGGCGCCGCGGTCATCGTGCCCCTGTACTTGTCGATGAGCCTGGCCCACAACAACGTGTCGCGAAGGAAGTCCATCGGCGTGACCTTGACCAGTTCTGCGCCGAAATACATTGGCACGGTTAAGAACCCGGTCATGCCCATGTCGTGGAACAGAGGCAGCCAGCTCACGATCACGTCGGTATCGATGTCGACGTTTGCGCCGAGGAACATCGCCTCGGCGTTGGAAACGACATTGCGGTGTGAGATCCGTACCGCCTTGGGCGACCCGGTGGAGCCCGAGGTCAACTGCAGCAGCGCAACGTCGTCTTCGGCGGTCTCGACCGGACCGATTGGTCGGCTGTCGAGCAGCCCCTCGATCTGGAGTACTCGCATTCCCAGCTGGGACAGCAGTGGGGCCGCGGCCATGAATGGGTCGGAGATGACGACCGTTGTGGCACCGATCATTTTGATGACGGCGATGGTCTCATCGGCCCAACGGCGAAGGTCGGTCCGGGGAGTGGGTTGGTGAAGCATGGTGAGGCTGGCGCCGCGCATCCAGACGCCCTGCCCGGTGGGTGCGATCTCGGCAGGGGCACCGGCCAGGACCGGGACGGCATCACCGGGGCCGACGCCGGCGGCGGCCAAGCCACCCGCGATCCGGCGGGCACGCCCGTGCACCTCGCCCCAGGTATGCCGGACCGGGCAGTTCGGCTCGCCGGTGACCAGACCTTTCGAGCTGGATTGGGCGGTGTCATACATGGTCTCGGTGAATCTACTCAAGGCCATTCCTTTGGCTTCGGTGCCGCGTCGACCTTCCACTTCGAGGTGAAGCGTTCGGCAGCGCGCACGCGTGATGACTCCAGCGTCGAAGTATTGAGCCGGCCGCAATCACTTGAGCGCCGGCACACGGATGGATGCCGCGGAAGCCCGTCCCTTTCAAGGCTCCTCCCCAAGGGCCGTCGTTGCGGTCGAAGCGAGTCAAAGGATTCAGGCCAACTAAAGGTATAAGCATACGGGGAAATGGGTGAGGCATGCGGCATCACTACCAGGTGCGGCGTGTTGTCTGCGAGGCGCAGAGAAATGGGCCTCCGCCATTATCGATCCGGACGCACAAACTCCGTTTACCGTCGGATCAGCCGGGCAATGCAGACCCGTTGCAGCGGGGACCTCTAAGAGATCGCCGCCGGACGGTTCCGAGCGGCTGGGGAGTCAACCGTGATAACCACCATAGCGCAGGTTGCGCAGTGCGAGGGTCATTATGTGACCCACCATGCCGAACGGCCGTATTGTTTGTGCCTTCGCCGCCATTCCGCGGGTGGCTGGTGAAGCCGGGCGGCGACTTGTCATCGCGCCGGTTCCTCGAAAAAGTCGGTGCCGGAATAGCATTGGCGCGTAAGTTGCCGCATCCGTCCCGCATTCATCGGTTGTGCGCAAGAGGAGACCTCGCCGAGCACACGTTGCGCCTCCTCGGAATTCGAAGGCGCCAACACGAACAACACCGCGTCGCGCGAATGCGTACCCATGAGGTAGATGGTGTCGCTGAAAACCAGCCGATATGCATGCAACGAGACCATTTCGCTATGGCGAATAAGCCGCGCCGGCGCGGGCAACCATGCGCTCGAGTCGTAAATGACTCGGTGCACCGCGCCGATCCATAAACCGAAAACCGCAAGCAGGTCGGGTAGCTCTAGCCTCAGGTCGAGGCTCTTTGGCCACCACGCCCCGTCCACCGCAGCGGGGGTGGCGTCACGTTCGCAGAGAACCAATCGGGTGGCGCTGGAAGGGCTGGAAGTAACAAGCGCCACCGCGACGCTCCCGTCGTCTAGCGTGCTATCGCAGACGGCTACCGAAGAGGGCGGTACTCGACAAACCCACGATAGTGGAAGCATAACCCCACGGGCAGCGAGACGGCCGATGAATCGCGGTGCACGTTGCTCATCGTGGCTTTTCAATCGGCAAGTGACAGTTTGTGGTTGACCGCGGACCGCGCGGGCGGGCCGAGCGCAGCCGTCCAGCCGGCGACACCGGAGCAGATAGTGGCGTAACGTCGGTAACGAGCTGTTTCGTTGTCGGCGGTAGTCTCGGAAGTGATTACCTTTGGAAGTAATTACCCATCGAGATCACGGGCAATGCAATTCCTCCGTCGGCCCCGTTTCGCGGGTTGATCGTTTCAAGCTGCGAAGGATTGCCCGTGAAGCCCACAACGCCGTTTACCAATCATATTGGGGCCCAGCTGGATCGAACAATAGGCCGCAGCAGTGAGGCCGTGGAGAAATCGCGCGACGGGACGACGCTCTCGGTTGAAGACCCGACTCCCCGCACGATCAATTCGGGTGGGGAACGGCGGTCCGCGAGCCCGGTACGCCTCACCCTGGCCGGCCGACTCGGGAACAAGATCGATGGAGCATGGTGGCCCCGTACCGGCCTGATCTCGCGAGAGCTGACCGAATTGGTGTCTATCTTGGACGTGCCATTAGGGCAGGTCCTCGACATCAATGTCAATTGGTCATCTTTGCAACGCCAGCACGACCTGAATTGGGATTGGGGACTGGGCGCACGCCCGCACGTCATGACCGTCGATGGCCGTGATGCGCGGGCGAAGCTGCTGATCGTCCCGCACCGGACCGGTACCGCCCTCGCGGTAATGGTCTTGCGCCGCGCCGCCGGCCTGCCAGTGTATGCGGCACACCGCGATTCGCACGCTTTCCACACAGCCGACTGCATTGTCCGCACGGCCCGCGGCGAGCAGATGTTCGAAGTGCGCCGCTCGCGGCGCGCTGGCGTGGCGCCGTTACCTCAGGGCCCGCAGGATTGACACCGTCCGGGCCCGGCATGAAGCCGTCCTGCGGCCGGATTCACTGATTGCCAAGGATCTTTAAGTGACGACCCTATTCGCGGGTTTCCGTTTTCTCGCTGCCGATCATGAGGCCCTCGACGGTCGAAGCATCGCTTGGGTGGGCCGCGGTCATCATGATGGCATGCGCCCGGTCTGGGTCGGCATCCGGTGAAACGACCAACAAGACGGTTTTGGGACCGTTGAGGCCGAGGACTCCGACGGTATTGACCGGCTGACGGCGATATCCGTCGAGTCGCACCGTTCGCCCTCCGGTGAGGAATTTCGCGGGTGGCCTTGTCCATTCGTTCACGTTGTAGACCACGCGGCCAATCGGTCCGAGTCGAACGGACAGCACCGACAGCAGGTCTGGCAGCTCTGCGGCGAGGTCGTCACTGTGTGGCCACCACGCACCATCGACGTACCCGCTCGCCGGCGCCTTTGGCTTGAGCCGCAAGCGCGGGGTGTGCTCCGGTGGTACGTGTCGGCGCTGCGCATCGAGATGGTCGATTTTCGGCGTCATTGCGACGCTCCCGCCTTGACCGCGAAACGGCCAAATCATTCGAATCGGCGACGAGATGACTTTGACTAGTCAGGTACGAAGTATCGCCGACAATTCGTACCCTACTCGGGCGGTCGACAACGGGCCACACCAAGACGGTTGTGTGGTCCGCCGTTCGGGGCCGTTCTCAGCGGATCGAAACAAGTTGGTCGATGGAATCCACGGGCAACTCGCCATCGACGACCGCGGTCACCAGCATCTGGTTGAGCGTGATCGCGCCTTTGTGATTGTCGAGGAACGCGGTGTCGGCGGCGTCACGACCGGTAGCGATGCGAACCAGGGTTTGCCGCGGCGCAAGCAGCGTCGCGTCGACAACCCGCCACTGCCCCTCCACGAAGGCCTCCGCCACCGCATGAAAGTCCATTGGGTACACGCCCGGCGCATAGACGGACACCAAGCGGGCCGGTACGTAAACCGCCCGTAGCAGTGCCACCACCAGATGCGCGTAGTCGCGGCACACACCTTCACCGGCGAGCAGTGTGTCCACCGCCCCGTCGATCGGATCGCTGGAGCCGGGAACATAATTCAGTCTGGTGCCGACCCATGAGCTCACGTGCTCCAGCAGCGTGGCCGAATCGCGGTCGTTACCGAATTCCGTTGCGGCGAAACCATAGAATTTATCGGACTCGGCGTAGCGGCTGGGCCGCAGATACATCGACAGGTCATATTCGGTCACCGGAGCCGGGTCGGTTCGACCCACGACGGTGGCGGAGTAGTCGACTTTGAGGGTGCCGACCGGTGCGTCGAACTTGTGGATGCGGTTGCCATGCACTCCGCCGACTTCCAGAGGCTGGATGGGCTGTCCGTTCAAGACGAAACTCAGCGACTCGGAGACCTCCAGGCGCGGATGCTGAGCGACAGCAATCTGAAATTCGAGTGTCGTGGACGCGGTGATTTCAACGTCCATCTCGGCGCTCACCACTCGTCTCATGGCGCGATGATGCGCCAATATCTTCCGATTCGCCAGCGAGGTCGCGTGTGCTGGCGCGGCGGCCGAGGTCCAAGTCTTCTGTCTTTGCCGCAGATGGCATACCCTGAAAGTCAGTGGCGAATCGGGCAGGTTGCGTTCTGGGTTTGCTGCTAGACGGCCGTTGGTGCGCAACTGTGGTGTTAAGCAGTCAGCACCAGGCCGGCCGCCGTCGAAATTTCGCTGTGTGAACAAACGCAGCACCACTCTCCGAATTGTCGGTATTCAGCGGCTACCACCGGTCTTGGCGCCCCGGCAGCGGAAACTCAGCGTTCCCGGGATGTGGCTCGACCCGTGGTCCGGCCCGTGCTGTGCGTCGCCAGGCCTTGTGGTGGACTGACCGCGCCGGGCGGCGCCTTGGTTGCTGGCTCTCGTTGTTGTCGAGCAGTTCGGAGTAGGGTTGGAAGCGAATCATCGGTTTTCCGTTTGTGATCGTTCTGGTTCAGGTGGGCGTCGATTCGAATCATTGGCCGTCTCGCGGTCAAGACGGGAGCGTCGCAATGACGCCGAAAATCGACCATCTCGATGCGCAGCGCCGACACGTACCACCGGAGCACACCCCGCGCTTGCGGCTCAAGCCAAAGGCGCCGGCGAGCGGGTACGTCGATGGTGCGTGGTGGCCGCACAGCGACGACTTCACGGAGGAGTTGCCAGGTCTGATCGCGGCTCTGTCGATTCGCCTGGGCGCGGTCAGTTGTGTGCTGTTCAACCACCGCATAACGAGGGACACCGCGCGGGAGCGCTGGGAGTCACAGTGCGGGTCCGAACTGACTGAAGCCGGGGCGGACCCCCAACCTCCAGCGTCGTCGTACACGCCGTTGAACTCGAGATCCAGCTCCGCGAACTGAAAGAGTAACTTGGCGAGCCTCGTAACACTCTGTCGTCCAAGGTGATTGGGCACTGCTCGAAAGGAATAGTGGCGAAGGGAATGGTGCACCGATGGTGACGCGATTGGCGGGGACCGACGCGCTGTCACTGCACACACAGAGTTCGAAGGCACCTGCGGACACGCTTACGCTGGTCATCGTCGATGATCCGTCCACCGTGCTCAGCCACGAGAAGCTACATCGGCTGGTGGCCGCGTCGCTGCCGCAATTGGCGCGCTTCCGCAGCCGCCTGGTGGCCAAGCCGTTGGGCATGGGGCAGCCAGTGTGGGCCGAGATC
This sequence comes from Mycobacterium sp. 852002-51613_SCH5001154, assembly GCF_001667425.1. NCBI lineage: Bacteria > Bacillati > Actinomycetota > Actinomycetes > Mycobacteriales > Mycobacteriaceae > Mycobacterium > Mycobacterium sp. 852002-51613_SCH5001154. The sequence goes on from NZ_LZII01000068.1 coordinate 57,110, forward strand.
GACGACTATGACCCTTTCCCACAAATCCATTGCGCAACGGTTCGCCCTCCCGGTGGGCGGCGCGAACTTGCCGAGCTCGTAGCGGAATTGACCGCTCGGGGACCGGATAGCCGTCACCGGCTGTGGGAAGCGTGGAGCGTCGACGGCCTGCTCGACGGCCGTTGGGCGTTGGCGGTAAAGATGTCAGCCGCACTCAATGACGGGGTCGCGGGGGCGGCGTCGATGTGGCCCCGGCTGCTGACTCGTAAACCGCGCGCCCATCCTGACCGAAGCCTGCCGTCCGAGTCGACGTTAGGCGCGGCGCCTTCGGTCGGCGAGCTCGTTGTCGATTTGGTGGCCGAGATGGTCGAGAATCATGTCACCGGCGGGTGGCTGATCGCCGAGGCCGTGTCCAATGCGCTGCGGGCGGTGAGTGGCCGGTTGTTCGGCACGAGTGGACGGGATCCCATGGCCCACGGCGGGTCGTCGATGAGCGGTCCGGTACCGCACACGCTGCTCAACGCGCCGCTGACCAAGCGGCGCGCGGTGGCCTTCGCCTCGATCCCGCTGGCAGACCTGAAAACGGTCAATAGCGCCTTCGGGGGCAGCATCACCAACGTCGTTCTGGCGGCCTGCACACTGTCATTGCGCGCCTGGCTGCAGAGTCACGACAAGGTGCCCACGGATCCGCTGCTGATGCGGATGCCTTTCGAATTGCCGGCCAGCGATCCCCCCAAAAGGGGAAAGGCGCTGACTAGCGGACGGTTTCGCATCCCAGTGCACCTCGACGACCCCGTACAGGTCCTCGCCAACCTCCATACCGCCACCGAAAGACTGAACGCCCTTCGGGGTCATAGCCGCCAAAGGCGGCCTCCTGCAGACGATGTGGACGCCATAGCGTCGCTCATCCCGCCGGCTGTGGCCAATCTGGGTATGCAGCTCTACACGCGGTCCGGCTTGCGGCACCAGCTCAAACCGATCTATCACGGCAGCGTCTCTTATACCGCCTTCGAGCCGGTGCCGGCGTACTGTGCCGGGGCCAGGGTCGTTGGCGTGCATACCGTGGCGCCGCTGTCGGAGGAAAATGGGTTGAACATCGCGCTGACCACCCGTGGCGAGGAATTGGATGTGAGCGTGTGTGTGTGCCCCGACAATGTGCCCGCGGTCGACGACATCGCGACCGGGATCGCGCACGGTGTGGACATCCTCGTGGCGGCCGCGCGGGAATCTCCTCGCGGGCAAGGCCGTTCCGTCGTCACGGAGCTGTCGTCACACCCCGCCCACCGTTCGCGCGACAGCGCATACTGACGGGCTCCATCAAGTCCCGGTGCTGTCTGTATGAGCTCAGCTCTAAGAGGGGGGATGGTCTATCTCGACCAGCCTGCGGGCGATCTGCTCGACCCTGGCGTTGGTGTCTTGGGAGAGTTTGACCAGCAGGCCGAACGCGGCGGTCGCGTCGACGTCGAATCGCTCCATCAATACGCCCTTGGCTTGGCCGATCGTGTCGCGCGTTTCGATGGCGCGCCGCAGTTGCTCGTTCTCGGCGACCAGAGCCTGTAGGCGTGCATCGCTGCGGGCGCTTTCCACCGCGTTGATCGCTTCGAGCGTATGAAGCACTTCGGCGGGTGTCCAGCAGCCGCCTTCATCGGCCGTGCGAGCCATTTCAGCGAGCAGCTGCCTTGCTTCGGAGATCTCTTCGACGCAGTGCGCCACGCCCACCAACTCGCCATGGTCGACCAGGGGAGCGTTGGTCGGACTCCATACCTTCGGCACGAAATGGTCGGGTGCGTCGGGGTCGGGGACGTCGTAGCGCTGGACCCGCATGTCGTGGGCGTGCCGGGTCCGCATCACCGCCTCCAGGGACGCCGCGAGGTTCGCCGTCCCGTTCGCTTGCGGATCGTTGGGATTATCGGGAAACGCGTCGAAGAGGTACCGACCGGGCAACTCGCCATGTTCCCGGAGGGTGACCTGCTCGTATGCGACGCTTGCCGCTCGAATTCGCAGGTCGCGGTCGAGGAGCAAGAACGAGCCACCCGACGAGCTTCGGTCCATCTCGTGGGCTATCACCTCGAACCGGTGTTGGCTCTCCACAGTCCAACCATTACCCGTTCACCCAGGCCAGTAATCCGATAGCTCAGAGGAGGTGCACGCCCTGGGCCAGCTGCGTGACCCCGACCACCGTGAACACGGTTAGGAGGATCTGCCGGTGGTAGGCGCGCACCCAGTCGTGCAGCTGCCGCAGGACGGCCTGGGTTCGAGCCGGCGCGGCCACATAACCCACCAAGATCATTTCGACGACGGAATACATCAGGACGACGAACGCGATCGAGGCGCCGACCTGCGTGGCAACGGCCGCCCTCGACGCCACGATGATCGCAAGGATGAAGAGCACGCCGTCGACCGGCACCGAGGCCAGCCCGACCACCCAGGCGATCCACAGCGATCCTTTCTCCCAGGCTTGGTGGGCGCGGTGGAGCAGGCGGCGCATTCCGGCGCGCTCTTCGTCGGGAACGTCCCGTGCGCGGCTCAGAAATCGTGGGAGCGCGATCGGCGTATCCGAGGCCGGCGCATTGCTCGAGACGCGGCCCTCCGCCCGCTGCCGCGTCGAGAAGCGCACTGCCATCACCGCGGCGATCGACAACGCGAGGACACCGAGCGCGATTTGGATGTGCGGGAGGGCGGAGTTCGCGGCCGGGGCGGCCGAACCGTGCCGGAAGGAGCCGAACGTGGATGTGAAGTTGAGCAGCATCAGCGGGGCAAGCAGCTCGGGCACACATATGGTGAGGCCACCGACCCAGTAGGCAAGCAGATTCGGCGCGGGTCGCGGCCGGGAGATCATCAAGAGGGCGAGGCCCAGACGCACCGGATTGAGTGCCGCCAGAATGCCCAGCCCCAGCACTGACCCCCACATTGGCGCAGCTCTACCCGCGGCAGAGGGAGTCTAAACAACCGCACTAGGGAATTGTGGCCTGTGCATCAATTCACATTTCCGCAGACCGGCGAGTCCGTCTTGAGCCACGAATCGTCTTTACCTGCAACAACTTCGAACAACTCCGTCCGCGCCCACGGATATGAACGCCCCGCCAATGCGGTGTGACACGCGCGTGCACCGCTGCCTCAGTCTCGAGCTTGAATTTTCCTCCCTGTGCCAGCAACGTTCGATCCCAGCGGTGGTCACGGTTCGGGTCAAACGACAGCAAGCGCCAGTGTCCGTGGATTCTGCCGAACGGGTGCTTGCCGCAAAGCGCACGCTGTTGCTCCAGCAATGCGGTACCCCGACGTCGGCAAATGGTGACCGTTGCGATCGTCACGCGCCGGATGTGGCGACGCCTGTCCTCCGGGCGAACGGGTGCCGGGACAAACGTTCGGTTTGCGCAGTGACGAGAACGTAGCGGTTGCGAATCTCTTATGCAGGAACGAAATTCACAGGTTTGACCGCACCTGCAGCCGGGTACTTGCGGAGCCGTGGAGTGCGACATCCAAAGTCGTGGTGCCCGCCTGTTGGCGGTTCGTTGGTGCGCCGACGGAAGCCCCCGCGGAGCGGCGCATGCGGTTCCAGGGTTACCGTTGACGTTGCGGACGGTATTGCGATTCGGGTCGGGGACACAACTGGGGCCAGAACCGCAGCCATGACGGTCACGTCACGGCGGGGATCTCCGCGAACCTCATCGGCGCTCGCATCGTGCCGGTGGGCAGGTCGGCATGCTGGTCGAAACTAACGGCCAATCCTGAAGCGCTGCACCACTTCTAGTGCTGCGCGCGCAGCGCTTCTGCGTATTTCATCTCTGTTGTAGGAGGTCGTCAGTTGCAGCCCAATCCATTCGATGATGCCAGTGGCAAATTTTTCGTACTAGTTAATAACGAGGAACAACACAGCCTTTGGCCCACCTTCTCCGACGTCCCGGCCGGCTGGCGAGTGGTGTACGGAGAGGCCGACCGCGCGGCCTGTCTCGACTACATCGAACAGAACTGGCCCGACATTCGTCCGAAGGGCATGCGTGACAGGTTCTCCGCTGCTGGTTTGTGATGTCTAGACGGTCTAGGTATGAAGGAGTCGGGAAGGCTTTCGGGGGGATTTAGTGGAATTCGGTGACCGTGCACTACCGCTGACGCGGGCGCAGCTGGATATCTGGCTCGCACAGCAAACGGGTCACTTCGATGTGGCGTGGCAGCTCGGCGTGCTCGTGCGGATCGAGGGCCCCGTCGACCGCGCTCTGCTCGAGCAGGCCATGCGTCACGTGGTAGGTGAGGCCGAAAGCATCCGGACGGGCTTCTTCGAGGTAGACGGCCAGGTTTTTCAGAAGTCGATCGACGACCCCGATGTCGAGCTGGCCTTCTACGACCTGAGCGACTCGCCCGATCCCGAGCACGAGGTCCGGGAGAGGACGTCGGCGATTCAACGGACTCCGATGCCGCTCACCGGTCCGATGATCAACTTCTACTTGTTCCAAACGGCGCCCGATGAGTACTACTGGTTCACCTGCTGTCACCACATAGCCATCGACGGGCTGGGCATAGCCCTGCTGGGCCGCCGAATCGCGGCCGTCTATTCCGCGCTTGCCTCCGGTGCGGCCATATCTCCCGCCTTCTTCGGCACGTTGCGCGACCTGGTCGCCAGCGAGTCGGGGTACGCGGCATCCGCCGATTACATCTCGGATCAGGCCTATTGGGCCGAGCACCTCCCGGCGGCGAGCGAATCCGAATATCGGTTGACCCAAGCCGCCAGCGCGCGGGATCCGTATGCGCCCTCTGCGCCGGTCCAATTGGATTCGTCGGTGGTCGGCTCGATCAAACAGCTGGCCAAGGCGTTGGGCGTCCGCCGATCATCGATCCTCACCGCCGCCTGCGCGCTCCTGGTCCGCGGATTTCGCACTGACAATTCGGACGAAGTGGTGCTCGATTTCCCGGTCAGCCGCCGACTGGATCCGGAGTCGAAGACGCATCCGGGAATGCTCGCCGGGGTTGTGCCGCTGGTGCTGAATGCGCCGCCGACGGCCACGGTCGCCGACTTTCTTCAGCAGGTCGATACACGCTCACGAGAAGCGCTGCGGCATCAGCGGTTCCCTGTGCACATGCTTGGCGGCGACGGCGGCTTCCGTGGTGCTCCGCAGGCGTCCAACCGGGTAGTCGTCAACTTCGTCCCGGCCAGATTGACCCTCAGCCTTGCGGGTGTACCGGCGACCGCGACTTACACCACGTTCGGTCCGGTCGGCCACTTCGGGCTGTTCTTCCTCGGGTTCGGCGACCAGCAATACCTGAGCACGGTAGGGGTCGGACAACCCTTCTCGAACTTCGACGTCTCGGATTTGGCCGGGCGGCTGCAGGAGCTGCTGGTGGCGATGGCGGCTGATCCCTCGCGGCCGTTGTCGTCGGTGGATGTGCTCGACAGCGACGAGTGTGCCCGGTTGGACGGATTTAGCAATCGGGCGGTTCTGACTGGGCCGGCGCCAAGGTCGGTTTCCGTGCCGTCGTTGTTCGCCGGGCAGGCGGCACGCCTGCCCGGGGCGGTCGCGGTGTCGTGTGGTGGATTGTCGGTGTCGTATCGGGAGTTGGATGCGGCGTCGAATCGGTTGGCGAATTTTTTGGTGGCCCAGGGTGTGGGGCCCGGGTGCACGGTGGCGCTGTTGTTGTCGCGGTCGGCCGGGGCGGTCGCGGCGATGCTGGCGGTGCTCAAGACCGGGGCGGCCTACCTGCCGATCGATCCTTCTTCGCCGGATAGCCGGATCGGGTTCCTGGTGGCCGATGCCGCGCCGGTGGCGGTGCTCACCACCGCCGAGCTGGCCGGGCGGTTGGCCGGTCGTGGGGTGGCGGTGATCGATGTTAATGATCGGCTCCTTGACACCTTGCCCGACACCGCCTTGCCCGAGCCGGATGCCGAGGGGCTGGCGTATGTGATTTACACCTCGGGCACTACGGGTGTGCCCAAAGGTGTTGGGGTGACGCATCATAACGTGACGCAGTTGATCGGCTCGCTGGATGCCGGGTTGCCGGCGCCGGGGGTGTGGTCGCATGCGCATTCGTTGGCGTTCGACGTGTCGGTGTGGGAGATTTTTGCGCCGCTTTTGCGTGGTGGACGGGTGGTGGTGGTCGACGACGACACCGCGCGTTCACCGGAGGATTTGCACGCGGTGTTGGTCGCCGAGGGTGTGACGGTCTTGACGCAGACGCCGTCGGCGGTGGCGATGCTGGATCCCGCTGGCCTGGATTCGGTGGCGTTGGTGATGGCCGGGGAGGCCTGTCCGCCCGAGGTGGTGGATCGCTGGGCGCCGGGGCGGGTGATGGTCAACGCCTATGGGCCGACCGAGACCACGATGTGTGTGGCGATCAGCGCCCCACTGCAGCCCGGGTCGGGGGTGCCCCCGATCGGGTCCCCGGTGCCCGGGGCGGGGTTGTTTGTGCTGGATGGATGGTTGCGGCCGGCGCCGGTCGGGGTGGTCGGGGAGTTGTATGTGGCCGGGGCTGGGGTGGGCGTCGGCTATCTGGGTCGTGCCGGGCTGACGGGGGCGCGGTTTGTGGCGTGTCCGTTCGGCGGGCCCGGGCAGCGGATGTATCGGACCGGGGACCTGGCGTGCTGGGGTGCTGACGGTCAGCTGCGCTATCTGGGTCGGGCCGATGAGCAGGTCAAGATCCGCGGTTATCGCATCGAGTTGGGTGAAATCCAGGCCGCACTGGGTGCTTTGGATGGGGTGGGGCAGGCGGTGGTGATCGCCCGTGAGGATCGCCCCGGGGATAAGCGGTTGGTCGGTTATGTCACCGGGACCGCCGATGCGGCGCAGCTGCGGGCGCGGCTTTCGGAGCGGTTGCCGGCGTTCATGGTGCCCGCGGCCATCGTGGTCCTTCCGGCGTTGCCGTTGACCGCCAACGGCAAGCTGGACACCCGCGCGCTACCGGCGCCGGAATACCAGGCCGGCGCTTACCGCGCCCCGAATAGCCCCACCGAAGAGATCCTGGCCGCCATCTACGCCGAGGTCCTCGGTGTCGACCGCGTCGGCATCGACGACTCCTTCTTCGAACTCGGCGGCGACAGTATCTCGGCCCTGCAGGTGGTGTCGCGAGCGCGGGCGGCCGGCTTGACGTGCCGTCCCCGGGATGTCTTCGTCGAACAGACGGTTGCCCGCCTGGCCCGCGTGGTCGGGGCGATCGACGGCGAGGCCGGCGTGATCGACGAGGGCCTCGGCCCCGTCGTCGCCACCCCGATCATGCGGTGGCTGCAAGGCGTTAGCGGCCCCACCGATCAGTTCAACCAGACGATGGTGCTGCAGGCGCCCGCCGGAGTGACCGAGGCCGACGTGGTGTCCGTGTTGCAGGCCCTGCTGGATCGGCACGCCATGCTGCGGCTGCGCGTCGAGGGCGACGAGCGATCGTTGCGGGTGCCCGAGCCCGGCTCGGTGGACGCGGCCGGCTGCCTGCGATCCGTGGACGCGTTGTCCGATGAGGCGCTGGTGGAGGCGCGGTCGCGGCTCAACCCCGCCACCGGGACCATGCTGAGCGCGCTCTGGGTCGGTCCCACCCGCCAGCTGGCGATGATCGTCCACCATCTGGCCATCGACGGGGTTTCCTGGCGAATCCTGTTGGAGGACTCGAACATCGCCTGGGCGCAGCACCGGGGCGGTCAGCCGGCGGCGCTGCCGACGGGTGGCACGTCGTTCGCCCGATGGGCCACGCTGCTCGGCGAGCATGCGCACCGCCCGGAGGTTATCGAACAGGCCGATGCCTGGACGCGAATCGCGGCGACCCCGTCTTCGCTACCGGCGATACGGCCCGACACCGACACCTACGCCACCGCCGGGCACCTGTCGGCGTCCCTGGACGTCGAGACCACCCGCACACTGCTCGGCGAGGCGCCAGCGGCGTTTCACGCTGGCGTGCAAGACATTCTGTTGATCGCGTTCGCGTTGGCATGGGCGGAGTTCTTCAGCGATGCCGCGGGGCCGATCGGCATCGACGTCGAAGGTCACGGCCGGCACGAGGAACTCGCGCCGGATGTGGACCTGTCGCGTACGGTCGGCTGGTTCACCACCAAATACCCGGTGTCACTGACGGCCGGTGGGCTGGACTGGGCGCAGGTGCTGGCCGGCGAGCCGGCGCTGGGGGCGGTGATCAAAGAGGCCAAGGAACAGCTCCGCGCCGTGCCGCACCCGCTGACGTACGGCGCGCTGCGCTACCTGAACGGTGACGTGGAGCTGGACGGCGGCGACCCGACGATCGGGTTCAACTATCTCGGTCGCCTGATCGCCGGCCACGAGCTGTCCGACGAGTTGTGGCGGCTGCACCCGGAGAGCCTGTCCGTGACCGCTGCCGCCGCGGCGATCCCGATGTCGTTGGCGCACACCGTCGAACTCAACGCCGGCACCGTCGACACCGACGCCGGCCCGCAGCTGCACGCCAACTGGACCTGGGCGCCGTCGGCCCTCGACGAAGCGCAGATCTCCCGGCTGAGCCAACTGTGGTTCGACGCGTTGTCCGGCATCTGCGCGCACGTGCGAGCCGGTGGCGGCGGGCTGACGCCGTCGGACATCGCGCCCGCCCGGCTGAGCCAACCGCAGATCGACGAGCTGCATCGGCGGTACGAACCCGCCGACATCCTGCCGCTGACCCCGCTGCAGCAGGGTCTGCTCTTCCATTCCAGCACCGCGCAAGGCAGCGACGACATGTACGCGGTGCAGCTGGATTTCACGCTCACCGGCCCCCTCGACCCCGACCGCCTGCACGACGCGGTGCGCACGGTGATCAACCGGCATCCCCACCTGGCGGCCCGGTTCTACGAGCGCTTCGAGGAGCCGGTGCAGATCATTCCGGCCACTCCGGTGGTGGCCTGGCGCTACGTCGAGCTCGATACCGAGGAGCAGATCGAGCGGCTGTGCGCCGACGAACGCGCCGCGGTCTGCGACCTGGCCGGCCAGCCGCCCTTCCGGGTGGCGTTGGTGCGCAACGGGATCGACCGGCACCGGCTGGTGCTGACCAACCACCACATCGTGCTCGACGGCTGGTCACTGCCGATCCTGCTGCGTGAAGTCTTCACGAGCTACTACGGTGAGCCGCTCGCCGCGGCCGCGCGCTACCGCACCTTCGTCACCTGGCTGGCCGATCGGGACCTCGAAGCCGCCCGCGCGGCCTGGGCCCGGGTGCTCGCCGACTTCGAAACGCCCACACTGGTCGGCCCGAAGGACCGATTGGGACGAGGGCGGCGCGGATCGGGATCGTTCCGCGTGGCCGAGGAAACCACCCGAGCCCTCACCGAACTCGCGCGCTCGTGCCAGACCACCGTCAGCACCGTCCTGCAGGGCGCCTGGGCGTTGCTGCTGACGTCGCTGACCGGCCAACCGGACGTCGTCTTCGGCACCCCCCGGTCGCGCGTGGGCCAACTCGAAGTGGCCGGCGCCGAATCGATGGTGGGGCTGCTGATCAACACCGTGCCCGTGCGCGCCGACATCACCGCGACGACCACCACCGCGGACCTGCTGCGGCAGTTGCAGGACACCAACAACGACACGCTTGAGCATCAACACCTGGCGCTCAGCGACATTCATCGCCTCACCGGCCACGAGCAGCTCTTCGACACCCTGTTCGTCTACGAGAACTACCCGATCGGCGACGGCATGGAATTGGGCCCCGACGGGCTGGCCATCGCCGGGTTCACCAATCGCGAGTACAACCACTACCCGCTGACGATGGAGGCCCTCCCGGGCCGCGAGCTCGGCCTGCACGTCGAGTTCGACGCCGACGTGTTCGACGCCGCAAGCGTCGAGGCGCTGGTCGAACGGTTCCGGCGCGTGTTGGTGGCAATGACTTCCGATCCCGCGCGCCGGCTGTCGTCCGTGGAGCTGCTGGATCGCGGCGAGCGCGAACTGGTGCTGTCGCAATTCTCCGGCGCGGGTGTCGCCGCGCCGGTGGGGGTGGCGCCGGAGTTGTTGGCGGCCGCGGTGGCGGCCGACCCGGGCGCGGTGGCGGTGGTCGACGGCGACCGGCATTTGTCGTACGGCGAACTCGACGAGTGGTCAACCCGCTTGGCGCGCAAACTGATCGGCGCGGGTGTGGGCCCGGAGCGCGCCGTGGGTGTGGCGATGGACCGCGGGGCCGACTTGGTGGTTGCCTTTTGGGCGACGGTCAAGGCCGGCGGCGTGCATGCACCGGTGGACCTGGACCATCCGGTGGAGCGGATCGCCGCTGTGCTGGACGCCGCGGGCGCGATGTGCGTGTTGACCTGCGACACAGACGAAGTGCCCGGGGCCGGCACGCGGCCGGTGCTACGGATCGACGGCCTTGACCTATCCGGGCAGTCCGACGTGCCGATCACCGACGCCGATCGATTGGCGCCGCTGACCGCGCACGACACCGCGTACGTGATTTTCACGTCCGGGTCGACCGGCGTCCCCAAAGGGGTGGTGTTGAGCCACGCGGGACTGCTGGGATGGGCTGCGGCGCAACGTGATTCGTCCGGATTGGATGCGGACACGCGGGTACTGATGGTGGCCTCGCCGACCTTCGACGCGTCGGTCGGCGAGATGCTGCTGGCGGCGGCGTCCGGGGCGGCGCTGGTGGTGGCTCCGCCGCAGGTGTACGCCGGGGAACCACTGACCGCCCTGCTGCAGAGCCGGCACGTCAACGCGGCGTTCCTGACCCCGACGGTGCTCTCGTCGCTGGATCCCGCCCGGCTGAACGAGTTTGACAAGCTGATGATCGGCGGCGAGGCGTTCCCGGCAGAGCTGGCGGCCGCCTGGGCGCCGGGCCGGCGCATGTTGAACGTTTACGGCCCGACCGAAACCACCATCTGGATCACCACTGCGCCGCTGTCGGCCGAGGGTCCGGTCCGCATCGGCACCCCCGTGCCGGGCGTGTGCGCCGTGGTGCTCGACGCCTGGCTGAACCCGGCACCGATCGGCGTCGTGGGCGAGCTGTATGTGAGCGGGCCGGCGCTGGCGCACGGCTACATGGGTCGGGCCGACCTGACCGCGGAACGATTCGTGGCCAACCCATTTGGCGGCGCCGGCGAGCGGATGTATCGCACCGGCGACCTGGTGCGCTGGACCCGCGACGGCGTGCTGGACTTTGTCGGTCGCGCCGACGCCCAGATCAAGTTGCGCGGCCAGCGTATCGAACTGGGCGAGATCGAAAACACCTTGCTGGCCTGCCCGCACGTGACCCAGGCCGCTGTCACGGTGCACGACACCGGCACCGGTTCCCATCTGGTCGCCTACGTCACCCTCGACCACAACACCAGCGCCGACCACGACGCGGAAAACGTCGAAGAGTGGCAACACCTGTACGACGAGTTGTACAGCCCCGATGCCGGGTCGGAGTTCGGCATGGACTTCCGCGGTTGGAACAGCAGCTACACCGGCGACCCGATCCCGCTCGAGGAGATGATCGAGTGGCGGGCCGCCACGGTGGATCGGATCATGGCGTTGCGGCCGCGGCGCGTGCTGGAGATCGGCGTCGGCTCGGGATTGCTGTTGTCACAGATCGCCCCGCAGTGCGATCAGTATGTGGCCACCGACTTTTCGCCGGTGGCGATCGAAAAGCTGGCCCGCTCGCTGGAGCAGTTGCAGTTCGGATGGCGCGATCGCGTGGAGCTGCTGACCCAGCCCGCCCACGTCAAAGACCAACTGCCACGGGGGCACTTCGACACCATCATTCTCAACTCGGTCGTCCAGTATTTCCCCAACGCGGGATATCTGGCCGAGGTCATCGACAACGCGATGGAGCTGCTGGCCCCCGGCGGGGCGATGTTCATCGGTGACGTGCGTAACCACACCCTGCAGCCCGCGTTCCAAACCGGAATCGCGCTGGCGCGCAGCGGCGCCGACGCCACCGACGCGTCCGACATCCGGCAGCGTGTTCGCCATGCCATGCTCGGCGAGACCGAATTGCTCTTGGCCCCGGAGTTCTTCACCACCTGGGCGGTCAACAGCCCGTCGGCGGACGGGCTCGACATCCAAGTCAAACGCGGATTCGCCGACAACGAACTGAACCGGTACCGCTACGACGTCGCTATCCACAAAGCGCCCGCACGCGCGCGCTCGGTGGCCGCCGCGCCCACCTGGTCGTGGACCGAGTGCGGGGGCCCGGACGGGCTGCGCGGCGAACTGGCGGCGCTACGTCCCGCCGTCGTCCGTATCACTGAGATCCCCCAGGCCGGAGTGATCGCCGACGTCCGCGTCGAAACCGCGCTCGCAGCGGGGTTGCCCGTGGCCGATGCGCTCACCCAAGCGGGCTCCGACGCCGGCCCCGGCGCCGCCGTCGCCGAAGAACTGCATCGCATCGGTGATTCCACCGGTTATCGCGTCGCGGTCACCTGGGGGACCCAACCGGGCACGCTCAGCGCGGTTTTCGTCGACGCCGCCGACCAGCCCGCCGAGCCCCTGATCGACCTCTACCTGCTCCCGGCCGGGACGCGCCAGCGCACGAGCCACGCCAATGACCCCCGCACCAACACCAAGATCGGCGAGGTGCGCGAGCGGTTGAGCGCGTGGCTGCCCGAGTACATGGTGCCGACGCACATCGTGGCGCTCGAGGAGTTCCCGCTGACCGCCTCGGGCAAGCTCGACCGAAAGGCCCTGCCCCCACCGGATTACCAGGACGTGGACCGCTACCGCGCGCCGGCGACCGCCGTCGAAGAGATCCTCGTCGGCATCTACGGCCAGGTGCTCGGGCTGGAGCGAGTCGGCGTCGACGACTCGTTCTTCGACCTGGGTGGGGATTCGCTGTCGGCGATGCGCCTGATCGCGGCGGTCAACACCAGCCTGAACGCGGACCTCGGGGTGCGGGCCGTCTTCGACGCGCCCACAGTCGCCGAGCTGGTGCTCCTCATCGGTGACGAAGCCAACCGGCCGGAGCCGCTGGTGGCGGGGGAGCGCCCCGCGGTGATTCCGCTGTCGTTCGCCCAGAGCCGGCTGTGGTTCATCGACCAGTTCCAAGGCCCCTCACCGATTTACGACGTCACTGTCGCATTGAAGCTGCGCGGTCACCTGAACGCCGACGCGCTTGGTGCCGCCCTGGCCGACGTCGTGGGCCGCCACGAAAGCCTGCGCACGGTGTTTGCCGCAACCGACGGCGTCCCGCAGCAGGTCGTGGTTCCCGCCGAGCGGATCGGCTTTGCCTGCGACGTCGTCGATGCCCGCGGGTGGCCCGAAGACCGGCTCCGTGAGCGTATGGCGGCGGCGGCGCGGTACACCTTTGACCTGGCGAACGAAAGCCCCTTGCACACCGAGCTTTTCACCGTCAGCGACGACACCCACATGCTGGTGGTCGCGGTACACCACATCGCCGCCGACGGCTGGTCGATCACTCCATTCGCGCGTGACCTCGGGGTGGCATACGCCAGCCGTTGCGCGGGGCATGCCCCCGACTGGACGCCGCTGCCCGTGCAGTATGTCGACTACACGCTATGGCAGCGCGCGCATCTCGGCGACGTGGACGATAGCGACAGCCGCATCTCTGCCCAACTGAACTTCTGGGCGGACGCCCTGGCCGGGCTGCCCGAACGCCTGCAACTGCCCACCGATCGGCCCTACCCCCAGGTCGCCGACCACCGCGGCGCCCGCCTGGCGGTGGACTGGCCGGCGGAACTGCAGCACCAGATCCGCCGGCTAGCGCGCGAGCACAACGCGACCAGCTTCATGGTGATTCAGGCCGCGTTCGCCGCGCTGCTCGCCAAGCTCGGCGCCGGCGACGATGTGGCAGTGGGCTTCCCGATCGCCGGGCGATCCGAGCCCGCGCTCGACGAGCTGATCGGGTTCTTCGTCAATACCTTGGTGTTGCGGGTCGACGTGGCCGGGAACCCGACGTTCGCGGAGCTGCTGGCCCAGGTGCGACGGCGCAGCCTGGCCGCTTTCGAACACCAGGACGTGCCGTTCGAACTGCTGGTGGAGCGGCTCAATCCCACCAGGAGCCTGACCCATCACCCGTTGATTCAGGTGCTGCTGGGTTGGGAGAACTTCCCCGGGGAGGTGACCGCACCCGCGGGCGGTCTGGCCCTGGGGGATCTGCAGGTCACGCCAATGCCGGTGCACACCAACACCGCTCGCATGGATCTGACCTTCTCCCTGGCCGAACGCTGGACCGAGTCCGGGCAGCGCGCCGGCATCGCGGTGACGGCGGAGTATCGCACCGACATCTTCGAAGGCAAGACCGTCGAGGGATTGATCGAGCGGTTACAGCGGCTGTTGACGGCGGTCACCGCCGAGCCCGAGCGCCGGTTGTCGTCCGTGGACCTGCTCGACGCGGGCGAGCATGCCCGGCTTCAGGAGTGGGGCAATGCGGGTGTGCTGGCCCGGCCGGTGACGCCCGCGTCGATCGCGGCGTTGTTCGCCGCGCAGGCGGCCCGCACGCCCGGCGCGGTGGCACTGGTCTGCGAGGGCCGGTCCATGACGTACCGGGAGCTGGACCAGGCGGCCAACCGGTTGGCGCATCTACTGAGGCGCAACGGCGCCCGCCCGGGTGAGCGTGTCGCGCTGCTGTTTTCGCGTTCGGCCGAGGCGATCGTGGCGATACTGGCCGCGCTCAAGTCCGGGGCGGCCTATCTGCCGATCGACCCGGCGCTGCCGGCGACCCGGATGGAGTTCATGCTCACCGACGCCGCGCCGATCGCCGCGCTCACCACCGCGGCGCTGGCCGACCGGCTGGACGGGTTCGACCTCGCGGTCATCGACGTCCAGGACCCCGCCGTCGCCGACCAACCGACCACGGCCCCGCCGGCGCCCGCCCCCGACGACCTTGCCCACATCATCTACACGTCCGGCACCACCGGGGTGCCCAAAGGCGTTGCGGTAACGCAAAACAACGTCGCCCAACTCTTCGACTCGCTGCAGATCGGCGTCGAGTTGTCGCCGGAGCAAGTGTGGACGCAGTTCCACTCGTACGCCTTCGACTTCTCGGTCTGGGAGATCTGGGGCGCGCTGCTGCACGGCGGGCGGCTGGTCGTGGTGCCCGAATCGGTGGCGCGCTCACCGGAAGAATTCCACGCCCTACTGGTCGGTGAGCGCGTCACCGTGCTCACCCAGACCCCGTCCGCGGTCGGAATGCTTCCGACCCACGGTCTGGATGCGACCGCGCTCGTGATCGGCGCCGAGCCCTGCCCGCCCGAACTGGTGGATCGCTGGGCGCCGGGGCGGGTGATGGTAAACGTCTACGGCCCAACCGAAACCACGATGTGGGCGTGCAAGAGCACACCGCTGCAAGCCGGATCGGGCTTCCCGCCGATCGGCTCCCCGGTCACGCGGGCCGCCTTCTTCGTGCTGGACGAGTGGCTGCGGCCGGTGCCGGCCGGCGTGGTCGGCGAACTGTATCTGGCCGGCGACGGCGTCGGCGTCGGATACTGGCGCCGGTCCGCGTTGACCGCGGCGCGCTTCATGGCCTGCCCGTTCGGCCCGCCTGGAAGCCGCATGTACCGCACCGGCGACCTGGTGTGTTGGGGCCCCGACGGGCAACTGCGCTACCTGGGCCGCGCCGACGAGCAGGTCAAGGTCCGCGGCTACCGTATCGAGCTGGGCGAAATCCAAGCGGCGCTAAGCGCTTTGAGCGGCGTGGAGCAGGCGGTGGTCGTCGCCCGCGAGGACCGCCCCGGCGACAAACGCCTGGTGGGTTACGTCACCGGGACGGTGGACGTCGCCAAGGCCCGTTCCGCGCTCGCCGAGCGACTCCCCGCGTACATGGTCCCGGCGGCGGTCGTCCCGCTGCCGGCGCTGCCCATGACGGTTAACGGCAAGCTCGACACCCGCGCCCTGCCGGCACCGGATTACCGAGACATCGACAGCTACCGCGCGCCCACCACCGCGGTCGAAGAGATCCTGGCCGGCATCTACGCCGATGTGCTCGGCGTAGAGCGCGTCGGGGTCGACGACTCGTTCTTCGATCTCGGCGGCGATTCACTGTCCACGATGCGCCTGATCTCGGCGATCAACTCCTCGCTGGATACCGATCTGCCGGTGCGCGTCGTGTTCGAGGCGCCGACCGTCGCGCAGTTGGCGCCCCGCATCGACGAGGGCGCGGGCCGCCTGCGGCCGCTGGTAGCCGCCGAGCGCCCGGCGGTGGTCCCGTTGTCCTTCGCCCAGAGCCGGTTGTGGTTCATCCAGCAGCTGCAGGGGCCGTCGCCCATCTACAACATGGCCGCCGCGTTGCGGCTGGGCGGTCGACTCGACACCGACGCGCTGCGTGCGGCGGTGGCCGATGTGGTGCGCCGCCACGAGAGCCTGCGCACGCTGTTCCCCGCCAGCGAGGGAACGCCTCAGCAATTGGTTGTTCCCGCCGAGCAGGTCGATTTCGGCTGGGACATCGTCGGCGCCACCGGCTTCTCGGCCGGTGAGCTGGACGAGGCCATCGAAACGGCGACGCGCTACACATTCGACCTGGCGGCCGAAACCCCGCTGCGGGCCAAGCTTTTCACCCTCGACGAGCAGGAGCACCTGCTGGTCATCGTGGTGCACCACATCGCCGCGGACGGCTTGTCGCTCACCCCGTTGGCCACGGATCTCAGTGTGGCGTACACCAGCCGCGCCTCAGGGCGGGCGCCCGGTTGGGCCGACCTGCCGGTGCAGTACGTCGACTACACGCTCTGGCAACGCGCGCAACTCGGTGAACTCGACGACAGCGACAGCCCCATCGCGGCCCAGCTGTCCTACTGGCAGGACGCCCTGGCGGGCATGCCCGAGCGGTTGGAGCTGCCGACCGACCGGCCCTACCCACCCGTCGCCGATCAGCGCGGCTCGAGCGTGGTCGTGGACTGGCCGGCGGAGCTGCAACACCAGGTTCGCCGGGTGGCCCGCGAACACAACGCGACCACCTTCATGGTGGTGCAGGCCGCGCTGGCGGTGCTCTTGTCGAAAATCACTGCCAGCCGGGATGTTTCGGTCGGCTTCCCGATCGCCGGGCGTCGCGACCGCGCGCTCGACCAGCTCGTCGGCTTCTTCGTCAACACGTTGGTGCTGCGGGTCGATCTGGCCGGCGACCCCAGCTTCACCGAACTGTTGGCACGGGTTCAGGCGCGCAGCTTGGAGGCCTTCGAGCACCAGGACGTGCCGTTCGAGCTGCTGGTGGAGCGGCTCAACCCGACCCGGAGCCTGACCCATCACCCGCTGGTGCAGGTGATGCTGGCCTGGCAGAACTTCGCCGGCCACGACGATCCGGCCGCCGGTCTGGCGTTGGGGGACCTCGAGGTCACCTCGGTGCCCGTCGACACCGATTCGGCCCGAATGGATTTGGTGTTTTCACTGGCCGAACGCTGGAACGAGACCGGCGAGGCCGCCGGAATCGGTGGGCGCGTCGAATTCCGCACCGACGTGTTCGACGCCGAGACCATCGAGGCGCTGATCGCGCGGCTGCAGGCGGTGTTGGTGGCCATGACCGCTGACCCCGCCCAGGCGTTGTCGTCGGTGGATGTGCTCGATGACGCTGAGCGTGCCCGGTTGGAAGCGTTTGGAAATACGGCGGTTTTGACGGGACCGGTGGGTGTGCCGGCGTCGGTGCCGGAGATGTTCGCCGCGCAGGTGTCCACCGCACCGCACGCGGTGGCGCTGGTGTGCGAGGGCGTATCGACGACCTACGGCGAGTTGGACGAGGCGTCGAACCGGCTGGCGCACCTGTTGGTGGCGCACGGTGCGGGTCCGGGCCAGGTTGTGGCGCTCCTGTTTTCGCGGTCGGCCGAGGCGGTCGCGGCGATGCTGGCGGTGCTCAAGACCGGGGCGGCCTACCTGCCGATCGATCCTTCTTCGCCGGATAGCCGGATCGGGTTCCTGGTGGCCGATGCCGCGCCGGTGGCGGTGCTCACCACCGCCGAGCTGGCCGGGCGGTTGGCCGGTCGTGGGGTGGCGGTGATCGATGTTAATGATCGGCTCCTTGACACCTTGCCCGACACCGCCTTGCCCGAGCCGGATGCCGAGGGGCTGGCGTATGTGATTTACACCTCGGGCACTACGGGTGTGCCCAAAGGTGTTGGGGTGACGCATCATAACGTGACGCAGTTGATCGGCTCGCTGGATGCCGGGTTGCCGGCGCCGGGGGTGTGGTCGCATGCGCATTCGTTGGCGTTCGACGTGTCGGTGTGGGAGATTTTTGCGCCGCTTTTGCGTGGTGGACGGGTGGTGGTGGTCGACGACGACACCGCGCGTTCACCGGAGGATTTGCACGCGGTGTTGGTCGCCGAGGGTGTGACGGTCTTGACGCAGACGCCGTCGGCGGTGGCGATGCTGGATCCCGCTGGCCTGGATTCGGTGGCGTTGGTGATGGCCGGGGAGGCCTGCCCGCCCGAGGTGGTGGATCGCTGGGCGCCGGGGCGGGTGATGGTCAACGCCTATGGGCCGACCGAGACCACGATGTGTGTGGCGATCAGCGCCCCACTGCAGCCCGGGTCGGGGGTGCCCCCGATCGGGTCCCCGGTGCCCGGGGCGGGGTTGTTTGTGCTGGATGGATGGTTGCGGCCGGCGCCGGTCGGGGTGGTCGGGGAGTTGTATGTGGCCGGGGCTGGGGTGGGCGTCGGCTATCTGGGTCGTGCCGGGCTGACCGGGGCGCGGTTTGTGGCGTGTCCGTTCGGCGGGCCCGGGCAGCGGATGTATCGGACCGGGGACCTGGCGTGCTGGGGTGCTGACGGTCAGCTGCGCTATCTGGGTCGGGCCGATGAGCAGGTCAAGATCCGCGGTTATCGCATCGAGTTGGGTGAAATCCAGGCCGCACTGGGTGCTTTGGATGGGGTGGGGCAGGCGGTGGTGATCGCCCGTGAGGATCGCCCCGGGGATAAGCGGTTGGTCGGTTATGTCACCGGGACCGCCGATGCGGCGCAGCTGCGGGCGCGGCTTTCGGAGCGGTTGCCGGCGTTCATGGTGCCCGCGGCCATCGTGGTCCTTCAGGCGTTGCCGTTGACCGCCAACGGCAAGCTGGACACCCGCGCGCTACCGGCGCCGGAATACCAGGCCGGCGCTTACCGCGCCCCGAATAGCCCCACCGAAGAGATCCTGGCCGCCATCTACGCCGAGGTCCTCGGTGTCGACCGCGTCGGCATCGACGACTCCTTCTTCGAACTCGGCGGCGACAGCATCTCGGCGATGGGCCTGATCTCCGCGATCAACAGCAACCTGAACGTCGGCCTCCCGGTGCGGGTCGTGTTCGAGGCGCCCACCGTGGCCCAGCTGGCACTGCGGATCGGGGAGGGCACCAGCGGGCTCGAGCCGTTGGTGGCCGCCGAGCGGCCCGCCGTGGTGCCGCTGTCTTTCGCGCAGAACCGGTTGTGGTTCCTGGACCAATTGCAGGGCCCGTCACCGGTTTACAACATGGCGGCGGCGCTGCGGCTGAGCGGGCCGCTGGACGCCGGGGCGCTGGGTGCGGCGCTGGGCGACGTGGTGGCCCGCCACGAGAGCCTGCGCACCCTGATCGCCGCGCCCGAGGGAATGCCCCAGCAGCTGGTGACCCCCGTCAACCAGGCCGACTTCGGGTGGGAGATCGTCGACGCCAGCGGCTGGTCCGCCGGCCAACTCGACGAGGCCATCGGCGACACCGCTCGCTACACCTTCGACCTGGCGGCCGAAATCCCCCTGCGCGCAGAGCTTTTCCGCATCACCGAAGACGAGCACGTTTTGGTGGCCGTGGTCCACCACATCGCCGCCGACGGGATGTCGATCACCCCGCTGGTCCGCGATCTGGGCATGGCCTATGCGAGCCGGTGTGCCGGGCACGCCCCCGGCTGGGCGCCGCTGGCCGTGCAATACATCGATTACACACTCTGGCAGCGCGCCCAGTTCGGCGATCTCGACGACGACGAGAGTCCCATCGCCGACCAGCTGGCCTACTGGGAAGAGGCCCTGGCCGGGATGCCCGACCGGGTGCCGCTGCCCACCGATCGGCCCTACCCGCTGGTGGCCGATCAGCGCGGCGCCACCGTCGAAATCGATTGGCCCACCGAGCTTCAGCAGCGAGTCGGCGAGGTGGCCCGCAGGCACAACGCGACCAGCTTCATGGTGGTGCAGACCGCCTTGGCGGTGCTGCTCTCCAGAATCAGCGCCAGTCCCGATGTGGCAGTGGGCTTCCCGATCGCCGGCCGGCGCGATCCCGCGCTCGACGAATTGGTCGGCTTCTTCGTCAACACCCTGGTGTTGCGTGTCGACGTGGCCGGCGACCCCACCTTCGCCGACCTGCTGTCCCAGGTGCGGCAACGCAGCCTGGCCGCCTACGAACACCAAGACGTGCCCTTCGAGGTGCTGGTCGAACGGCTCAACCCGACCCGGAGCCTGACCCACCACCCCCTGGTGCAGGTCATGCTGGCCTGGCAGAACTTCGCCGGGCAAGGCGGTGGCCCCGTCGGCGGGCTGGCCCTGGGCGACGTCGAGATCACGCCGATGCCGGTGGACACCCAGACCGCCCGCATGGACCTGACCTTCTCGCTGGCCGAGCGCTGGAGCGAGGCCGGTGAGCCCGCCGGGATCGGCGGGACGGTGGAATTCCGCACCGACGTTTACGACGCGGGCAGCATCCTGGCGCTCGTCGGACGGTTGCAACGGGTGTTGACGGCCATGACCGTCGACCCCACCCGGGCGTTGTCATCGGTGGATCTGCTCGACGAGGCCGAGCATGCCCGCCTCGACGAGATTGGAAACCGGGCTGCGCTGGGGCGGCCGGTGGCCGCGCCGGTGTCCATTCCGGCGCTGTTCGCCGCGCAGGTGGCCCGCACCCCGGAGGCCGTGGCATTGGTGTGCGCCGGCCGGTCCATGACCTATCGCGAGCTGGACGAGGCCGCAAACCGGTTGGCGCACGTGTTGGCCGGCCGCGGCGCGGGGCCGGGACAGTCTGTCGCCCTGCTGTTTTCGCGTTCGGCGGAGGCGATCGTCGCGATCCTGGCGGCGCTCAAGTCCGGGGCGGCCTATCTGCCGATCGACCCGGCGCTGCCGGAGTCCCGCATCGGATTCGTGCTCTCCGACGCCGCGCCGATGGCCGTCATCACCACCGCCGACCTGGCCGACCGGCTCATCGGTCACGACGTCCCCGTCATCGACATCAACGACCCTGGCCTCGCCGCCCAGCCCGGCACGGCACCGACGGCGCCGGGCCCGGAGGACCTCGCCTACCTCATCTACACCTCCGGCACGACCGGTGTCCCCAAGGGCGTGGCGGTCACCCACCAGAACGCGACCCAACTGCTGGCGCGCATGGACACCGGCCTGCCGCGCGCCGGGGTGTGGTCGCAGTGGCATTCACTGGCCTTCGACGTCTCGGTTCACGAGATCTTCGGCGCGCTCCTGCACGGCGGGCGGCTGGTGGTGGTGCCCGAGTCGGTGGCGCGCTCGCCGGAAGACTTGCACGCACTGCTGGTGGACGAACGGGTCAGCGTGTTGAGCCAGACCCCGTCGGCCGCCGCGATGTTGTCGCCCGAGGGGCTGGAGTCGGCCACGCTGGTGGTGGCCGGCGAGGCGTGCCCGGCCGAGCTGGTCGACCGCTGGGGACCGGGTCGCGCGATGATCAACGCCTACGGCCCGACCGAGGCCACGGTGTACGCGGCGGTCAGCGAGCCCCTGACGGCGGCATCCGTCGAGTCAGGCGTGGTGCCGATCGGGTCGCCGGTGCCCGGCGGCGCGTTGTTCGTCCTCGACGGGCGGCTGCGCCCGGTGCCCGTTGGTGTGATCGGCGAGCTGTACGTGGCCGGTGCCGGTGTGGCCTGCGGATATTGGCAGCGGTCGGGTCTGACCGCGTCGCGGTTCGTGGCTTGCCCGTTCGGCGGAGCCGGCACCCGCATGTACCGCACCGGGGACCTGGTGCGCTGGCGCGCCGACGGGCAGCTCGACTACCTCGGCCGCGCCGACGAGCAGGTCAAGATCCGCGGTTATCGCATCGAGCTCGGCGAGGTGCGGGCGGCGCTGGCGTGGCTGGATGGGGTGGAGCAGGCGGTGGTCATCGCCCGCGAGGACCGCCCCGGTGATAAGCGCCTGGTCGCCTACGTCACCGGGACGGCCGATCCGGCCGGGGTTCGCGCCGCGCTGGCCGAGCGGGTGCCGGCGTACATGATCCCCGCCGCCGTGGTGGTGCTCGACGCGCTCCCGCTCACGCCCAACGGCAAGCTCGACACCCGCGCGCTGCCCGCACCGGAGTACTCCGACGGCGACCAATACCGCGCCCCGGACAACGCCGTCGAGGAGATACTCGCCGGCATCTACGCCCAGGTGCTGGGGCTCGACCGCGTCGGCGTCGACGACTCCTTCTTCGACCTCGGCGGCGACAGCATCTCGTCGATGCAGGTGGTGACGCGGGCGCGCGCCGCCGGGCTGATCTGCCGGACGCGCGACATCTTCGTCGAGCAGACCGTTGCCCGGCTGGCGCGGGTGGCCGAGGTCGCCGACGCCGGCACCGACGTGGCCGACGAGGGCGTGGGGCCGGTGACCGCCACGCCGATCATGCATTGGCTGCAAAGCGTAGAAAGGGCAGGCGGGCCGGTCGGCCAGTTCAACCAGACCATGTTGGTGCAGGCCCCCGCCGGGGTGGGCGAGACCGACGTGCTGGTGGTGCTGCAGGCATTGCTCGACCGGCACGGCATGCTGCGCCTGCGAGTCGGCGACGGATGGTCGCTGACGGTACCTGAGCCCGGTTCGGTGGACGCCCGCGACTGCCTGCATACCGTGGCCGAGTTGTCCGACGCCGCGCTGGTCGAGGCGCGGTCGCGGTTGAACCCGGCGGCCGGGGTGATGCTGAGCGCGCTGTGGGCCACCTCCACCGGCCAGCTGGTGGTGATCATCCACCACTTGGCCGTCGATGGAGTGTCCTGGCGAATCCTGTTGGAGGACTTGAATATTGCCTGGGCCCAGCACCGCCTGGGCCAGCCGGTGGCCTTACCGGTAACGGGCACGTCATTCGCCCGGTGGGCGTCGCAGCTGGCCGAGTGCGCGAGCCACCCGGACGTGGTGGACCAACTGGGCACCTGGCAGCACGTGGCGGCCACCCCCGCAGCGCTGCCCGCGGTGCGGCCCGAGGCGGACACCTTCGCCACCGCCGGGCATCTCTCGGTGGAACTGGATGCCGAGACCACCGGCATGCTGCTCGGTCAGGTGCCGGCGGCTTTCCACGCCGGCGTCCAGGACATCCTGCTGATCTCGTTCGTCCTGGCGGTGACGGAATTCCTGGGCACCGGCGGGGCGCCGATCGGCATCGACGTGGAGGGCCACGGCCGCAACGAGGACCTGGGCCGCGACCTCGACCTGTCCCACACCGTGGGGTGGTTCACCGCCAAGTACCCGGTGTCTCTGGCCACGGGTGAATTGCTCTGGGCGCAAGTCGTTTCCGGAGACCCGGCGTTGGGCGCGGTGCTCAAGGACGCCAAGGAGCAACTGCGCGCCCTTCCGGATTCGCTGACCTACGGGTTGCTGCGCTACCTCAACGCCGACGCCGACCTTGACAGTCCCGACCCGACGATCGGGTTCAATTATCTTGGGCGCCAAGGCGGATCGGTTGAGCTCTCCGAGGAGATGTGGCGACCCGTGCAGGGGTCGGTCACCGCGGCCGCCGCGGCGATACCCATGCCGCTGATGCACACGCTGGAGCTCAACGCGGCCACCGTCGACTCCGAGGCCGGCCCCCGGCTGCACGCCAATTGGACGTGGGCGCCGTCGACGCTGGACGAGGACCGAGTCACGCGGCTGAGCCGGCTGTGGTTCGAGGCCCTGGCCGGAATCTGCGCCCACGTGCGTTCCGGTGGCGGCGGTTTGACGCCGTCGGACGTCGCGCCCGCTCGCCTGAGCCAGAAGCAGATCGACCAGCTGCAGCGGCAATGCCACATCGCCGACGTGCTACCGCTGACCCCGGTGCAGCAGGGGCTGCTGTTCCACGCCAACACCGTGCAGGGGGCCGGACAGGATTCCGGCGACCTCTACGCGGGACAGCTCGACATCACGGTCAGCGGCCCGCTCGACCCTGACCGCCTGCGTGACGCCGTGCACGCGATGGTCAAGCGGCATCCGAACCTGGTGGCCCGATTCTTCGACCAGTTCGACGAGCCGGTGCAGGTCATCGCCACCGATCCGGCGGCGGCCTGGCAGTACCTGGAACTGGACGGCGACCCCGACATCGAGGAGCGGGTGGCGCGGCTCTGCGCCGCCGAGCGCGCCGCCGTGTGCGACCTTGCCAACCAGCCGCCCTTCCGGGTGGCCTTGATCCGCACGGCGCCGGACCGGCACCGGCTGGTGCTGACCAACCACCACATCGTCCTCGACGGCTGGTCGATGCCGATCCTGCTCCGCGAGATCTTCGCCGGCTACTACGGCCAGCGACTGCCCGCGGCCGCTCCCTACCGCGGCTTCGTCAGCTGGCTGGCCGCCCGCGACCGCGACGCCGCCCGCGCCGCCTGGGGCGAGGTGTTCGCCGGCTTCGACGCCCCGGCCTTGGTCGGTCGCCAGGACAGGCTCCAGCCGGGGGAGCAAGGCGTTCAGACGTTCGGGCTGCCGGCCGACCTCACCCGGGCCGTCGGCGAGCTGGCCCGCTCGTGCCACACCACCGTCAACACGGTGCTGCAGGCGTGCTACGCCCAACTGTTGTGCTGGCTGACCGGTCAGCACGACGTCGCGTTCGGCACCACGGTCTCGGGCAGGCCGGCCGAGGTCCCCGGTGCGGACTCGATGGTCGGCCTGTTGATCAACACGGTGCCGGTGCGGGCGAACATCACCCCGACGACCACCGCCGCCGACCTGCTCGAGCAGCTGCAGGCCGCCTACAACCACACCCTCGACCATCAGCACTTGGCGCTCAACGAGATTCACCGCATCGCCGGTCAGGACAAGCTGTTCGACACCCTGTTCGCCTTCGAGAACTATCCGATCGACGCCGCGGCGCTGGCGGGTGACCAGGAGCTGTCCATCACCGACATCGCCAGCCGGGAATCCACCCACTACCCGCTGACGATTCAGGCCCAGCCGGGACACGAACTGCGCCTGCGCGTCGAATACGACACCGACGTTTTCGACACGGACGCCATCGGGACGCTGATCGAGCGGCTGCGCCGGGTGCTGGTGGCCATGACCACCGACCCGGGGCGGCGGCTGTCGGCGACGGACGCGCTGGACGCCGACGAACACCGCAGGCTGGACGAATTCGGCAACCGCGCGGCGCTGTCCCAGCCGTGGGCCCCGGCGTCGATTCCGGGGTTGTTCGCGGCGCAGGTGGTGCGTGCGCCGGGGGCGGTGGCGGTGCGGTGTGCGGGTCGTTCGTTGTCGTATCGGGAGTTGGATGAGGCGT
>NZ_LZII01000069.1:0-68916 GCF_001667425.1 Mycobacterium sp. 852002-51613_SCH5001154
ACCCCACCCCCCCCCCCCCCCCCCCCCCCCGCCGGCCGGCGGCGGGGGCGCGGGGGGCCCGGGGGGGCGGGGGGGGGGGGGGCGCGGCCCGCGGGGGGGGGGGGGCCGGCGCCCGGCCGGATGATGCGAGCGGTTTGCTGCGCCTGTCCGGGATCGATGGGGCCGGTGGGCGCGTCGTCACTGCTCTGGATCACCATGCCCCCCGGAATTCAAGGACCGTCAATCGTGGCGCAGGTTCGGTTGCGCGGCGGGTGAACACCCTGCCGAGGCGGCCGGACTGCTCGCTTGCGAACATATTCTCCGTTCGGACGCCCTCGCAGATTCCCCCGCGACCGTCCTGTCGTTCGAGAAGCTGGTTACGCTGCGCTATGGGCAAACGTTGTCGCCCGAATAACGGATACTGCCAACGGTATCGCAAGTGTAATGATGCCGGGACATTGCTGGTCGTGGGGTAGCCAGCCGAAGGAGAACCGGGATGGACGTCGTGTTGGGGGTCGCGGTCACGGGCCCGGTTGCCCGCTTGGCGCTTGTCGGGCCGGGCGCGGACGTGATCGACCAATCCGTCGTCGACCTGGCGGAGAACCCGGTCGGCAAACTCACCGAGACGGTGGTGGGCACCAATCGGCTCCTGGCGGACGAGAACCACCGGCTGGTCAGCACCCGGGTGTGCTGGAGCGACGATCCGCGGGCCGGCCAGCTGCGGCAGGCACTGGAAGATTCCGGCGTTTCCAACGTCGCGTTGCTCTCCGACTCGCAGGCGGTGGCCGCGCTGATGCGCGCGGCCGGGCGCCCCGGCGCCGCCGCGCTGGTGCTGGACGACGCGACGGCGACGCTGTCCGTGCCGGGTTCTGCCGATGACCAGAACGCACCGCCGACCGTGCTGGCCAGGGAGGCGGTCGCCGGCAGCGACGCGACCGCGACGTTCAACACGATGATGGCCCAACTCGGCGCCAGGCCGGACGCCCCGGGCGACGTGTACCTGGTGGGCGCTTCGCCCGAGCTGGCTCAGGTCGCCGACCAGATCCGCGATGCGTCGACCATGCGGGTGCAGGTCGCCGACGACCCCGCCTTCGCGATCGCCCGCGGCGCGGCGATGGCCGCCGCGGCGCAGACGGCGTTGTCGGCCGGGGATGCCACCGCGATGGCGCCGGCCGTGGGACTCACCGGGGACGAGACCGCCATGGCGCCCGGGCTCACCGGGGATGAGACCGCCATGGCGCCCGGGCTCACCGGGGACGAGACGACGGTCGTGCCTCCGGCAGATGTGGAGGAACCACAGCTGGCGTACTCGATGACCGACGATGCCGAGCCGTTCGCCGGCGACGAGTACGGCCCCCAATACGACGACTTCGACGACGTCGACGAGACCACGGCCATCCCCTCCCGGCTGAGCCGCCGATCCCTGGTGGTGGGCAACGCCGTGATCGCCTTCGCGGTCATCGGTTTCGCGTCGCTGGCCGCCGCGGTGGCCATTGCGGTCCGTCCCACCGCGAGCCAACAGCCGGTGGTGGGACACCAGAACGTCGCCCCGGGCAAGTTCATGCCGTTGTTGCCGACCCAGCAGCAGGCGCCGGTGCCACCGCCCCCGGTTGATCAGCCCAACGCGGGTTTCCAGGGCGGCGTCATCCCGGATGCCAACGGTCTTATTCCGGCACAGGGCGGCGGTGGGCCGGCCGTCCCCGCCGCGCCGGTGTCGCCCGGCTTCGTACCTAACCCGAATCCCGCTGTGCCCGTTCCGGTCCCGATCATCGTTCCGGTCCCGGTGTATCCGCCGCCCCCATACACCCCGCCGACGTTCACGACGCCGACGACCACGACGACGATCACTACCACGACCACGACGCCGACGACCACGACACCGACCACGACGACGTCCACCACGACGGAGCCGTCCACCACAACGCCAACCACGACGACGCCGACGACAACGACACCGCCCGTGACCACGACCACCCCGCCGACGAGCTCTAAGGAGCCGTTCACCTCGACGCAAACGCCGACAACCGCCGCGCCGCCGCCCAGCACGCACGAAACGACGGTGGCGCCGCACACGCAGACCCCGCAAACGCTCGCCCCGCAGCAGCCACGCACCCATCGCGGGTTCTGAGGCGTCCATGCCCGACGCCGTCACGGTGGTCCTGCCCTGCCTCAACGAGGAGGAGTCGCTGCCCGCGGTGCTGGCGGCCATCCCCGCCGGATACCGGGCGCTGGTCGTCGACAACAACAGCACCGACGACACCGCCGGGGTCGCGCGGCGGCACGGTGCCGAGGTCGTGCTCGAGCCGCGGGCCGGGTACGGCTCGGCGGTGCACGCGGGCGTGGTGGCCGCGAGGACGCCGATCGTGGCGGTGATCGACGCCGACGGCTCGATGGACGCCGGGGAGCTGCCGCGGCTGGTCGCCGCGCTCGAGCAGGGTGCCGATCTGGTGATCGGACGGCGCCGGCCGGTAGCCGGGCTGCATTGGCCGTGGGTGGCCCGGGTCGGCACCGTGGTGATGAGCTGGCGGCTGCGCACCCGCCACGGATTGCCGGTGCACGACATCGCGCCGATGCGGGTGACCCGGCGTGAGGCGCTGCTGAATCTCGGTGTCGCCGACCGGCGTTCGGGTTACCCGCTGGAGCTGCTGGTCCGGGCCGCGGCCGCCGGCTGGCGCGTGGTCGAACTCGACGTCAGCTACGGGCCCCGCACCGGCGGCCAGTCGAAGGTCAGCGGTTCGCTGCGGGGGAGCATCACCGCGATCGTCGACTTCTGGAAGGTGATCTCGTGACTGTCGTGGCGGTGACGCTGCTGGTGGTCGCGAAGGCGCCCGAGCCCGGCCGGGCCAAGACCCGGCTCGCCGCGACGGTCGGGGACCTCGTCGCCGCCGAAATCGCCGCCGCCGCACTGCTGGACACGCTGGACGCGGTGGCCGCCGCGCCGGTGGCGAACCGGGTGGTGGCCATGACCGGCGACCTGAGCGCCGCAGCCGCCGCCGACGAGATCCGGCAACGGCTGGAGTCCTTCACGGTGATTCCCCAGCGCGGCAACGACTTCGCCGATCGCCTCGCCAACGCCCATGCCGACGCGGCGGACGGCTATCCGGTGGTGCAGATCGGGATGGACACCCCGCAGGTGACCGCCGACATGTTGATCGACTGCGCGCAACGCCTGCAGGAGGCGCCGGCCGTGCTCGGGCCGGCCGTCGACGGCGGCTGGTGGGTGCTCGGTTTGCGGAGCCCCGAAACGGCCGAATGCCTGCGCACCGTCCCGATGTCGCAGCCCGATACCGGACTGCTGACGTATCGGGCGTTGCACGACTTGGGAATTGAGCCCTATGCAGCGCCCCGACTGGCCGACTTCGACGTCGTCGACGACGTGGCGGCGGTGCGCGAGGCGTGCGGGCCCGCCAGTCGCTTCGCGACGGTGACCCGCGCGGCCGGCCTGTAGCCCGCGCCTACCAGTTCGTGACGATGAGGGTATTGAGCGCCAGGGCGCCGGCGATGTTGAGCGCCAGCCACACTCGGTGCGACCGGACGGGCAACAGCGCGGGTGCCGCGGTGAGCCAGATGGTGAAGGGCAGCCAGATGCGCTCGACCTCGGCCTTGCTGAGCATGCTCAGGTCCGCGCAGGCGATCGCGGCGAGCGCCGCCAGCAGCAGCAGGTGGAACCCGGAACGGCGGCGGATGGCCACCGGGTCGAACAGCCGGCTGATGCCGGCGACGCTGCCCAACCCGATCGCACACACCACCGACGCCAGGTTGGCCCAGCTCCAGTACGCAAACGGGCGGTCTTTAGCGATGCCCTGCCAATAGCGTTGCTGCACAAGGGTATAGCCTTCGAACCAGTAGAACCCCGCCACCGCGAAGGCGACCGCCACCGCCACCGCGGCCAGCGTCGCCGGGCCGAGCGCCCGCAGCACGGCGCGCCAGTCGGCGGCCGATACCAGCACCGCCAGGGCCGGGAGCCCCATCAACATCAGGCCGTAGTTACAGAACACGCCCCAGCCCAGCAGCAGGCCCGCGGCGGCGCCCACCCACGCGGGGAACCGGACCGGTCGGTGCACCGCCACGGCCAACAGCGCGATGCCCCATGCCGCGACCCCGGCGAAGTAACCGTCGGCGGAGACCGCGACCCAGATTGCGGTTGGCGCCACGGCCACGAACGGCGCGGCACGTCGCGCGGTCTGCTCGTCGGCCAGCGCGCGAACGGCGATCAGCACCGCGGCCGTCGCGCTGGAGCCGACGAGCAGGCACAGCAGCCCGGCCCACGCGCCCCCGTGCAGGCCGATCCGGTCCAGCCAGACGAAGGTCAGCAGCGCGCCGGGTGGGTGCCCGGAGACGTGGGTGGTCCAGGAGTTCGGTTGGTAGTCGACGATCCGGCCCGCGAACGTGCGCAACGTAGCCGGAATGTCGGCGATGCTTCCCACCTGGGACAGGTACTCGTCCCGGGTGGTCAGCCGGCCGGCGAAGCCGCGTTGCCACCCGTCGATCATCGCCAGCGCGAAGGCCCAGGCGCAGGCGGTGGCCCACGTGCCCAGCGTGAGGATCCGCCACGAAACGCGTTGCGCCAGAATCGGTCCCCACGCCACCGCGGCAATCGCGAGGGCGATGGCAGGCCCGGTACCCCAACTGGCGTGGATTTCCCAGGCACCGAAAATCGGCGCGGCTCCGGCGTGCGTGCCGAACCGCTCCTGCCCAACATCGGTCCGCGGCCGCACGCCCCAGTGCAGGCGCGGCAGGATGAACGCCGCCCCGACCAGCACCACCCCGACCGCGACGGCCGCTGACTCCCGACGTGCCACTCTCACGGTCGATCAGCCTATTGATCGGCCGAACCGGCGCCCCAGCGCCGCCCGGTCGACCTTGCCGATGCCGCGCCGCGGCAGCGCGTCGACCACGTGCAACTCGCGCGGGGCGGCGGTGGGGTCCAGGGCGCCCGTCACATGGGCGCGCAGCGCGTCCAGCGTCGGCGCCGAGCAACCCTCGGCCAGCACGACCGCGGCCACCACCCGCTGGCCCAGCCGGTCGTCGGCCACGCCGAAAACTGCGCAGTCCGCCACGGCGGGGTGGGTGCCCAGCGCCGCCTCGACCAGCTGCGGCAACACGGTCAAGCCGCCCGTGCTGATCGCGTCGTCGGCGCGGGCCAGCACGGTCAGCACGCCCGCCTCGTCGATAGCGCCGAGATCGTCGGTGCGGAACCAGCCCGGCTCGGCGAACAGGTCGGGGTCCACCGGATTGCGGTAGCCCTTGGCCAGGGTCGCGCCCCCGAGGGCGATGCGCCCGTCGTCCACCCGGACCAATACGCCGCGCAGCGGTACGCCGTCGTAGACGCAGCCACCGGCGGTCTCACTCATGCCGTAGGTGCGAACCGCGGTGATGCCGGCGGCCGCCGCGGCGTCGAGCACGCCCGCCGGGGCCGGTCCACCCCCGAGCAAGACGGCATCGAGTTCGGCGAGCGCGCCCGCGGCCGCCGGATCGGTCAGCGCCTTGGCCATCTGCGCAGCGACCAGCGACGTGTAGCGCCGGCCGGGTCCCAATCGCCTTATCGCGCCGGGCAATTCGGCCACATCGAAGCCCTTGGAGGGATTTGTGACGTCCAGCTCGACGGGCGCCGAGCCCGCGAGCGCGCTGCGCACCAGCACCTGCAGCCCGGCGATGTGGTACGGCGGCAACGCCAGCAGCCAGCTGCCCGGCCCGCCGAGGCGGTCGTGGGTGGCCGCGGCGCTGGCCGTCAGCGCGGCCGCGGTCAGCAGGGCGCCCTTGGGCGCACCCGTGGTTCCCGACGTCGTCACCACCAGGGCCACGTCGTCGTCGATCTCTTCCCCCACCCGCAGGGCCGCCGCCAGCGCATCCGAGCCGGGGGCCAGGGCGACCAGGGCGGAGTCGCGGCCATCCAGCACCCGTTCCAGGGCGGGCAGCAGCGACGAGACGGCGGAGCCCGGCAGGACGGTCTGGGCGCGCAGTACGGCTATGCGGGGTCCTCGACCTGGTCCGCGTCATCGAACGGCCAGCCCTGCGCACCCAGCCGGACCCGCACCCGCTCGACGTCGTCGGGGGTGGGCAGCTCGTCGGTGATCTGCGTGATCAGCACCCCGATGTCGACGTCATCGAACTCGCCGCGCCGGATCAGCTCGCAGGCCACCTCTTTGACCTCGTCGTTGGACATCCGGCGGGCCAGCAGCGCCAGCACCGGGAAGGTGTCCGTCGGCGGGACGCCTTCCGGGTATCCCGCGCGCAGCCACGAGACGATTGAATTGAGAAATCCGTTCACGCTGGTCCAACTCCCCCCGGTGTCCGGCTCGTTGACGCGGTGGGCATCGCTCGATGCTACTTGGGTTTGGCTCCAAGGAAGGCGACGCCGGTGTGATGGGCGATGAAATCCCGGGAGATGTACGCCAGAGCGAAGGCGATCGCCAGCAGGACCACCGCATAGATCGCCCATGCGAGGGCCAGCAGCAGCGGGTTTTTCTGTGCCGAGCTGCCATCGGTGCTTACCTGCCCCGCACCCACTGCGTGGAATCGGAGCCCCAGGGCGAACAACCCCGGCAACGCGGCTCCGGCCAGCATGGCGAAGAGCAGGATCTTGAGGGAGGCCTGGTAGTTGAACCAGTCGCTGAAGTGACTCATCAAGCGTTCGCCTTCATTGTGGGGTCGTCGGAGTCGTACCGGGGGGTGGCGCCCGCCATGGGGCCACCGTCGGAGGGCGGTTCGTGGCCGTCCGCGGCTTCGAGCCCGGCGGTCAGGTCGCCCTTCCATTCGGCGTTGACGTTGTTGTGGTCGACCTTGACCTTGCGCGACCGGATGTAGATGGTGGCCGAAACCGCGACCAGCAGCGCGAAGCCGACGATCGCGCCGGGGTAGCCGCCGATGTAGTGCACGATCCAGTAGGTGACCGCGCCGACCAGCCCGGCCAACGGAAGCGTCACCAGCCAGGCGACGCCCATGCGGCCGGCGACGCCCCAGCGGACCTCGCCGCCGGGCTTGCCGAGTCCGCTGCCCAGCACCGAACCGGTGCAGACCTGGGTGGTCGACAGCGCATAGCCGAAGTGGGTGGACAGCAAAATCACTGCGGCCGAGGACGACTCGGCCGCCATGCCCTGGGGCGACTGGATCTCCACCAGCCCCTTGCCCAGCGTGCGGATGATCCGCCAGCCGCCCAGGTAGGTGCCCGCCGCCATGGACAACGCGCAAGCGACGATGACCCATAGGGGCGGCATCGCGGCGTTTCTGCTGATCGAGCCGTAGGACATCAGCGCCAGGAAGATGATGCCCATCGTCTTCTGCGCGTCGCCGGTCCCGTGCGCCAGCGAAACCAGCGACGCCGAGCCCCACTGGCCGTACCGGAACCCGGCCTCGGTGCGCTTGACCGGGATGCCGCGGGTGATCCGGTACACCAGCCAGGTCGCGATCGCCCCGACGGCGATGGCCAGGATCGCGGCCACCACAGCCGGGATGAGTACGTGGGATACCAGGCCTTTCCACAGCACCCCGTGCCCGCCGACGGCGGCGATCGTGGCGCCGACGATGCCGCCGATCAAGGCGTGCGAGGAACTCGAGGGGATACCGAAGAGCCACGTCAGCAGGTTCCACACGATGCCGCCGACCAAGCCGGCGAATACCAGCTCCAGCGTCACGATGTGCCCGTCGATCAAGCCCTTGGCGATCGTGGCGGCGACGGCGGTGGACATGAACGCGCCTACCAGGTTCAGCACCGCGGACAGTGCGACCGCCGCCTTGGGCTTGAGCGCGCCGCTGGCGATGGAGGTCGCCATCGCGTTGCCGGTGTCGTGGAAGCCGTTCGTGAAATCGAAAGCCAGTGCCGTGATTACGACAATACTCAAGAGGAACAACTGGATGTTCACAGCGCCCGATTCTGGTGGTAGGGGGATTCCATTGTCGAATGCAGGAAGACCTGAATCGCGGGTGTATTGAGAGTCGTCGCCAGATGTTACCTCTCAGTTAACCGGAATTCCCCTGCGGTTTACCCCGGGTGTCGCGGCGCAGCGGGTGGTCGGGCGGGATTTGAACGAAGATCAGCGTGATCCCGTCCGGGTCCGTCACGTGCATTTCGTATAGGCCCCACGGTTCTTGGCGCGCCTCGCGCGCGATCGGCACGCCCCGGCTTTGCAGCTCGGCCTGGGTCGCTTCGATGTCGCGAACCTGAAGCCACAGCGCGCCGGGGAACGGGCCCCGGGAATGGTTCGGGGAGCCGTAGCCCGCCAGCTCCAGCAACGACTGGCCGGCGAAAAAGACTGTGCCCGCGCCGTATTCACGGGCTATCGCGAGCCCGATCTGGTCTCGGTAAAACGTCAACGACTGCTGATAGTCCGCCGGCCGGAACAGCATCCGGCTGGCCAGGATCTCCATAGCGTCGTGTCTATCACATGGGGCGGTTCAGCTGCCGTTTTCGCGGTTGGGTTGGATCCGCTGCCGCTGCATGAGCGTGTTCACCAGCCGGGGACCGAACGTGTCGATCGCCTTCGCGGCGATCGCCATCCGCGGCGCGATCCGCACCGGCCGGGTGCGGGCGGCGGTCAGCATCCATTCGGCGGCCTCTTCTGACGTGAGCGCGGGCATGCCCTCGTACGCCTTCGTCGGCGCGATCATCGGCGTGGCCACCAGCGGGTAGTACAGCGTCGTCGAATGCACACCCTTGCGCCCCCACTCGGTCTCCACGACGCGGCTTACCGCCGACAGCGCCGCCTTCGATGCGTTGTAGACCGCGAACAGCGGCGACGCCTCCGACAGCACCCCCCATGTTGAGACGTTGATGATGTGGCCGTCGCCGCGTTCGAGCATGCCGGGCGCCAGCCCGCGGATCAGCCGCAGCGGCGAGTAGTAGTTGAGCGCGATCGTCCGCTCGACGTCGTGCCAGCGCTCCAGCGACTCCGCCAGCGGCCGGCGGATGGACCGGCCGGCGTTGTTGATCAGGATGTCGACCCCGCCGAGCCGCTTCTCGACGTCGGCGACCAACGCGTCGACGGCGTCCATGTCGGAGACGTCGCACGGCAGGGACAGCGCGGTGCCGCCCGCCGTGGTGATCCGTTCCGCGAGCGCGTCGAGCAGTTCCTGTCGACGGGCGACGACGGCCACCGTCGCGCCCTGGCGGGCCAGCAGTTCGGCCGCGGCCTCGCCGATGCCCGACGACGCGCCGGTCAGCAGGATGCGCTTGCCGTTGAGGTCGACCGGCTTGATGGCGGGCCGGTTGATCAGCACCTGCGGGGCCATCGGGGGGCGCATGGTGGCCAGGACCAGCTGATCGGTGATCCGGCGCAGGGGACTCTTGCTCACGTGGGGAGTCTAGGGGCGCGCCCCGTGCCGCCGAACGTCACGCTAGCGTGACGTGGGCCGCCGAGCGTCACGCCAGCGTGACGTGGGCCGCCGAGCGTCGGACCCGGCTAGAAGTAGCGCGGGAACCGGCTCCAGTCCGGCGGTCGCTTCTCCAGGAAGGCGTCGCGGCCCTCGACGGCCTCGTCGGTCATGTAGGCCAGCCGGGTGGCCTCTCCCGCGAACAGCTGCTGGCCCACCAGTCCGTCGTCGAGCAGGTTGAAGGCGAACTTGAGCATCCGTTGCGCCTGAGGCGATTTGGCGTTGATCTCGGCGGCCCACTCGATTGCCGCCTTCTCCAGGTCGGCGTGGTCGATGACCGCGTTGACCGCGCCCATGTGGTGCATCTGCTCGGCGGTGTACGCGCGGCCGAGGAAGAAGATCTCGCGGGCGAACTTCTGGCCCACCTGACGCGCCAGATATGCACTGCCATAGCCGCCGTCGAAGCTGCCGACGTCGGCGTCGGTCTGCTTGAAGCGGGCGTGCTCGCGGCTGGCCAGGGTGAGATCGCAGACCACGTGCAGGCTGTGCCCGCCGCCGGCCGCCCAGCCGTTGACCAGGCAGATGACCACCTTGGGCATGAATCGGATCAGCCGCTGCACCTCGAGGATGTGCAGCCTGCCGGCGCGGGCGGGGTCGACGGTCTCGGCGGTGTCGCCGCTCGCGTACTGGTAACCGCTGCGCCCCCGGATCCGCTGATCGCCGCCGGAGCAGAACGCCCAGCCGCCGTCTTTGGGCGACGGACCGTTGCCGGTCAGCAGCACCACGCCCACGTCGGGGGACATCCGCGCGTGGTCGAGCACCCGGTAGAGCTCGTCGACGGTGTGCGGCCGAAAGGCGTTGCGCACCTCGGGCCGGTCGAACGCCACCCGCACGGTCGCGTCGGTGACGTGGCGGTGGTAGGTGATGTCGGTCAGGTCGTCGAACCCGGCCACGGGCCGCCAGGCCTGGGCGTCAAAGGGATTGTCAGTCAAGGGTTTCGAACTCCTATACCGGGTCCAGGCGGAACACTGCGCAGCGGCCGGCGAGGGCTTCGAACTCGTCGGGGCGCCCTTCGGTGACGAGCCCCGCCCGCTTCATGAAGCCGACGCCCGTCGGCACCTCGGTGGGGAAGAGTCGCAGGATCGGCCGCGCGTCGTCGGCGGACAGCTCGGCCATCCGTACCCTCTGGGCGTGACGGCCGCGCGCGATCGTGGCCTCACCGGCGGCCCGAACGTTGGCCACCCAGTCGGCGCCCGGGAACCCGGCGACGACGTACTGCCGGCCGTCGACGGTCATGGGGGTCACCGGGGTTGAGCGGTCCGCGCCGGACTTGCGGCCGGTCACCGTCAGCACCACTGGGCTCTCGCCGCCGAAACTCATTCCCAGCCGCGACATCTGGATGAAGACCTTGTTGGCCGGCTTCAACCACCACGGCGGCTTGATCGGTTTGCCGCTTCCCATAGGCAGCGACGTTACCTCTCAAAGGGCTCCGCGCCATGGGGCTGGGGTTCGGTTGTACCAACGGCGTCCAGCGTTTCCAGTGCTTCGGCATCGAGGGCGACGTCGGCCGCGGCAAGGTTTTCCTCGAGGTGCCCGACGGATCGCGTGCCCGGGATCAGCAATGTGTTCGGCGCGTGCGCCAGCAGCCACGCCAAGCCGACCTGGGCGCCCGTGACGCCGAGCGCACCGGCGATCTCGGCCACCGCAGGATGGTCGGCGACCTTCGGGAAGCCCGGAAACGACGAGCCCAGCGGGAAGTAAGGCACCCAGGCGACGCCCTCGGCCGCGCACAGGTCCAGCGTGGCTTCCTGTGAGCGGTCGAGCAGGCTGTAGGCGTTCTGCACGCAGGCAATCCCCGCGGGCAACGCCCGCCGCACCACCTCGAGCGGCACGGCGCTGATGCCGATCGCGCCGATCTTGCCCTCGTCGCGCAGCGCGATCATCTCGGCGAGCTGGTCGTCGACGTCGACGACCTGGTCGCCCTCGGCGGCCACGCCGGGCCCCAGGTCCATGCGCCGCAGGTTGACCACCGGAACGCAGTCCAGACCGAGCTGGCGCAGGTCGTCCTCGACCGCGGCGCGCAGCTGCTCGGGCTTTTGTGCGGCGGCCAGGGGGATCGGTTGTTCGCCGGTGAAGCGCGCACCGACCTTGCTGACGATGACGAGGTCGTCCGGGTAGGGGGCCAGCGCCGCCCGGATCCGGCGGTTCACTTCGCCGGGGCCGTAGAACGACGCGGTGTCGATGTGGTTGACGCCGAGGTCGACCGCGCGGCGCAGCACCGCGGCCGCATCCTCGGCAGACGGGGCCTCGAACAGCTGCATCGCGCCGTAGCCGATGCGGGCGACTGCCGACGCGCCAATGTTGCCCCGCCCGCCGGGTTGTGGTTTGTCCGTCATGGTGCTCCCTCGTGCCACACTGGAGAAATGCGGAGGGTCCTCCGCTTGTTCGAGCCTAGCAGAAACGGAGGAACCTCCGCTTTGGTCGAGATCCGATCGGACGCGCGCCGTAATCGTGAGCGGCTGCTCGAGGTGGCGACGGCGGCGTTCACCGCCGGCCAAGGGCGATCCGTGTCGCTCGAGGCCATCGCGCGCGAGGCCGGCGTCGGGATCGGCACGCTCTACCGCCACTTTCCGAATCGGGAGGCGCTCGTCGAGGCGGTCTATCGCGCCGAGCTCGCCGAAGTGGCCGCAACGGCCGACCGGCTACTCAAGCGGCATCCGCCCAAGGCCGCGCTGCGCCGCTGGATGGACCGCTACGCGTCATTCGTGGCCGCCAAGCGTGGCATGGCCGAGTCGCTGCAGGCGATCTTCGCCTCCGGCGCCATGCAGGCCGGCCAGACTCGTGACAGCATCGTCGGCGCCGTCGACCTGCTGTTGCGTGCGGGCGTCGAGGACGGCAGCCTGCGCCCCGACGTGCAGGCCGACGATGTGGTGTCCAGCCTGATTGGCATCTTCCTGGCCAGCGGCTCGCCCGAGCAGACGGGCCGCATGCTCGACCTGCTGGCGGCCGGCATCGCGACAAGCTAGCCGGATTTTTGCGCCCAACGTCACGCTGGAGTGACGGCGCCCGGTGAGCGCCACGCTGGCGTGACGCTCGGCGACACAAACTCAGCCGACGGCGCGGCCGGCGCCCTCCCAGAACTGGGCGCGCACGGCCTTCTTGTCCGGCTTGCCCAGCGCGGTCACCGGCACCGACTCGACGACGATCACCTGCTTGGGCGACTGCACCGACCCCTTGCGCTCCTTGACGGCGGACTGGATCTCGACGGTCACCCGCGCCACCGACTCCTCGTCGGAGGGATGGTCGGGTCGCAGCACGATCACCGCGGTGACGGCTTCGCCCCACTTCTCGTCCGGCGTGCCGATTACGCACACCTGCGCGACCGCCGGGTGCTCGGCGACGACGTCCTCCACTTCCCGGGGGAACACGTTGAATCCGCCGGTGACGATCATGTCCTTGACCCGGTCCACGATGAACCAGAAGCCGTCCTCGTCCTCGCGGGCCATGTCACCGGTGTGCAGCCAGCCGTCCTTGAACGTCTTGGCCGTCTCCTCCGGCAGGTTCCAGTACCCGCCGCTCAGCAGTGGCCCGGACACGCAGATCTCACCGACCTCGCCCTGCGGCACCGGGTTGCCGTCGGCGTCCAGCAGTGCGGTGCGGGCGAACAGCGTGGGCCGCCCGCAGGAGGTGAGCCGCTTTTCGTCGTGGTCCTTCTTGGCCAGGTAGGAGATGACCATCGGCGCTTCGGATTGCCCGTAGTACTGGGCGAAGATCGGCCCGAAGCGGCGGATGGCCTCGGCCAGCCGCACCGGGTTCATCGCCGAGGCGCCGTAATAGACCGTCTCCAGCGACGACAGGTCGCGGGTGTGCGAATCCGGGTGGTCCATCAGCGCGTAGATCATCGACGGCACCAGCATGGTCGCGGTGATCTTCTGCTCCTCGATCACCCGCAGCACCTCGGCCGGATCGAACTTGGTCAGCACGACCAGCTCGCCGCCCTTGATGATCGTCGGCACGAAGAACGCCGCACCGGCATGCGACAGCGGCGTGCACATCAGGAAGCGCGGGTTCTCCGGCCACTCCCACTCCGCGAGCTGAATCGTGGTCATCGTGGTGATCGACTGCGCGGTGCCCAGCACACCCTTGGGCTTGCCGGTGGTGCCACCGGTGTATGCCATTCCGCCGATGTGATCGGGCGGAAGGTCGGCCGCCACCAACGGCTGCGGCGGATACTTCGCGGCCTCGGCCACCAGGTCCACCGCGGAATCGGCCAGCGCTTCGGGGACCGGGCCGATGGTCAGCACCTGCTTGAGGCCGGGCACCTTCTCCAGCAGGCCCAGCGCCCGCTCGACGAACATCGGGTTGGGATCGATGATCAGCGACGTCACGCCGGCGTCGCCCAGCACGTAGGCGTGGTCGTCCAGGGAACCCAGCGGGTGCAGGGCCACGCGCCGGTAGCCCTGGGTCTGGCCGGCGCCGATGATCATCAGCACCTCGGGCCGGTTCAGCGACAGCAGCCCGACGGTCGCGCCGGTGCCCGCACCGAGCGCCTCGAAAGCCTGGATGTATTGGCTGATGCGCTCGGCGAGCTGTCCACCGGTCAGCGTGGTGTCGCCGAGATGCAACACCGGCTTGTTCTTGTTGCGCTTGAGCGCACCGACTGTCAGGTGTCCGGAATGAATGGGATGGCGCAGCAGATCGTCACTCATGGGGCAAGACTAGAACGTGTTGCAATTCCGGTCAGCCACCCCCTCGGAGCACTAGCATCCCTGCACATGGCGCAGGCAGATCTGGTCGTTACCGGAACCATCCTGACCGTCGACGACGCGCGGCCCACCGCCGAGGCGCTCGCCGTGGCCGACGGGCGCATCGTCGCCGTCGGCAGCCGCTCCGATGTGGCCATGCTGACCGGCCCCGAGACGCGGACCATCGACTTCGGCGAAGGCTGCGTCATGCCGGGATTCGTTGAGGCGCACGGCCATCCGCTGATGGAGGCCTTGGCGCTGTCGGACCGCATCGTCGACATCCGGCCGGTCACCATACGAGAAGCCGACGACGTCGTCGGCGCCGTCCGCCGTGAGGTCGCCGCCAGGGGAGCGGCCGGCGCCTACCTGAACGGCTGGGACCCGCTGCTGCAGTCCGGGTTGCCCCAGCCGACGCTGGCCTGGCTGGACGAGATTGCGCCGAACGGGCCGTTGATCATCATCCACAACTCCGGGCACAAGGCCTATTTCAATTCGCCCGCCGCACGGCGCGCCGGCCTGACCCGCGACGCCCCCGATCCCAAGGGCGCCCGGTTCGGCCGCGACGCGCACGGCGAGCTGGACGGCACGGCCGAGGAGACCGGCGCGGTGTTCCCGCTGCTGGCCGGGGCCATCGCGCCCGGCGACTATCCGGCGATGCTGCTCGCCGAATGCGCGCGGCTCAACCGCGCCGGCCTGACCACCTGCTCCGAGATGGCCTTCGACCCGGCGTTCGGGCCGGTGGTCGAGCGGCTCCGCGACCAGCTGACGGTCCGGCTGCGCACCTACGAGATCTCCAATCCGCAGATGCGCACCGACGCCACACCCGGCCAGGGCGACGACATGCTGCGCCAGGTCGGCATCAAGATCTGGGTAGACGGCTCCCCGTGGGTCGGCAACATCGCCCTGTCCTTCCCGTACCTGGATACCGACGCCACCCGCACCATCGGGGTGCCGCCCGGCTCCTGCGGCCACGCCAACTACACCCGCGAGCAGCTCAGCGAAATCGTCGGCGCCTACTTCCCGCTGGGCTGGCCGATGGCCTGCCACGTGCAGGGCGATGCCGGAGTGGACACCATCCTCGATGTCTACGAGGAGGCGCTGAAGCGCCACCCGCGCGACGACCACCGGCTGCGGCTCGAGCACGTCGGCGCCATCCGGCCCGAGCAGCTGCAGCGCGCCGCCAACCTCGGGGTCACCTGCAGCATCTTCGTCGACCAGATCCACTACTGGGGCGACATCATCGTCGACGGCCTGTTCGGCCCCGAACGCGGATCCCGTTGGATGCCAGCCGGTTCCGCGGTCGCCACCGGCATGCGCATCTCGTTGCACAACGACCCCCCGGTCACGCCCGAGGAGCCGTTGCGCAACATCAGCGTCGCGGTCACTCGGACGGCGCCCAGCGGCCGGGTGCTGGCGCCCGAGGAGCGGTTGACCGTCGAGCAGGCCATCCGCGCGCAGACCATCGACGCGGCGTGGCAGTTGTTCGCCGACGACGTGGTCGGCTCGCTGGAGGTGGGCAAGTACGCCGACCTGGTGGTGCTGTCGGCCGACCCGCGGACCGTGCCGCCCGAGGAGATCGCCGACCTGGAGGTGCGCGCGACGTTCCTGGCGGGCCGCCAGGTCTACGGCCCGTGACACCCACGCTCGACGACCTTTTGGACCGCCTGCAGGTGGTCGCGTTGCCGATGCGGGTGCGGTTCCGCGGCATCACGACCCGGGAGGTCGCGCTCATCGAGGGCCCCGCGGGCTGGGGGGAGTTCGGCGCCTTCCTGGAGTACGCGCCGCCCGAGGCCGCGCACTGGCTGGCCGCGGGCATCGAGGCCGCCTACCGCCCGCCGCCGCAGCCGCGGCGGGACCGCATCCCGATCAACGCCACCGTCCCGGCCGTCGACGCCGCCCGGGTGGGCGAGGTGCTGGCCCGGTTCCCGGGCGCCCGCACGGCCAAGGTGAAGGTCGCCGAGCCGGGCCAGACGCTGGCCGACGACGTCGAGCGGGTCAACGCCGTGCGCGAACTCGTGCCGACCGTGCGGGTGGACGCCAACGGCGGCTGGACCGTTGAGCAGGCGGTGCGGGCAGCCACCGCGCTGACCGCCGACGGCCCGCTGGAATACCTCGAACAACCATGCGCGACCGTCGACGAACTCGCCGCCCTGCGCGCGCGGATCGACGTGCCGATCGCCGCCGACGAAAGCATCCGCAAGGCGGACGACCCGCTCGCCGTGGTCCGCGCCGGCGCCGCCGACATCGCGGTGCTGAAAGTCGCCCCGCTGGGCGGCGTTGCGGCCATGCTTGCGATCGCCGCGCAGATCGACATCCCGGTCGTGGTCTCCAGCGCGATCGACTCGGCGGTCGGCATCAGTCATGGCCTGGCCGCCGCGGCGGCCCTCCCGGTGCTGCGCCACGCGTGCGGGCTCGGCACCGGCGGGCTGTTCGTAGCGGACGTGGCCGACGTTGCCGCCCCCGTCGACGGCACCCTGGCGGTCGGGCCGGTTACCCCCGACCCGGCCCGGCTGCGGGACCTCGCCGCGCCCGCGGAGCGGCGGCAATGGTGGATCGACCGGGTCAGGGCCTGCCACGCACTCCTTGTACCGTCGTCCGAGTGATCAACCTGGCTTACGACGACCGCGGCTCCGGTGAGCCGGTGGTGTTCATCAGCGGCCACGGCGGGGCCGGCCGGACCTGGCAGCCGTATCAGGTCCCCGCGTTCCTGGCGGCCGGCTACCGCGTCATCACCTTCGACAATCGGGGCATCGGCGCCACGGAGAACGCGCAGGGTTTCACGACGCAGACCATGGTGGCCGACACGGCGGCGCTGATCGAAGGACTGGATGCCGCGCCGGCCCGCATCGTGGGGATGTCGATGGGTGCGTTCATCGCCCAGGAACTCATGCTCGCGCGGCCCGAGCTCGTCAGCTCCGCGGTGTTGATGGGCACCCGGGGCCGCATGGATAAAACCCGCGAGTTCTTCCGCGACGCCGAGGCCGAGCTGGCCGACGCCGGTGTCCAGGTGCCGAGCTCGTACGAGGCGAAAATCCGCCTGCTGGAAAACTTTTCGCACAAGACGCTCAACGACGACGTCGCGGTCGCGGACTGGATCGCCATGTTCAGCATGTGGCCCGTTAAGGCCACCCCGGGAACGCGTTGCCAGCTCGACATCGCCCCGCACACCAACCGGTTGCCGGCCTACCGCAGCATCGCGACGCCGGTGCTGGTGATCGGCTTCTCCGACGACGTGTTGACGCCGCCCTACCTGGGGCGCGAGGTCGCCGACGCGCTGCCCAACGGCCGTTACGTGCAGATACCCGACGCCGGCCACCTCGGCTTCTTCGAGCGCCCCGACGCCGTCAACGAGGCCGCGCTGAAGTTCTTCGCCAGCAACTAGTTCTGGCGCCAGCTGCGCTCGGCGCCCCCGATGTGCTGGTTGTGACAGGCTGTAGGAGTGAACCCCTCGACGACACAGGCGCGCGTCGTCGTTGACGAGCTGATCCGCGGCGGCGTCCGCGACGTGGTGCTGTGCCCCGGGTCGCGCAACGCGCCGCTGGCGTTCGCGCTGCAGGATGCGGACAGTTCTGGCCGGATCCGGCTGCACGTCCGCATCGACGAGCGCACCGCCGGCTACCTGGCCATCGGCCTCGCAATCGCCGCCGGTGCCCCGGTGTGCGTTGCGATGACGTCGGGCACCGCCGTGGCCAACCTCGGGCCGGCCGTGGTGGAGGCCAACTACGCGCGGGTGCCGCTGATCGTGCTGTCGGCCAACCGGCCCTACGAAATGCTGGGCACCGGGGCCAACCAGACCATGGAGCAGCTGGGGTACTTCGGCACCCAGGTCCGCGCTGCCATCAGCCTGGGCCTGGCCGAGGACGCGCCCGAACGGCTGGACGCCCTCAACGCCACCTGGCGGTCGGCCACCTGCCGGGTGTTGACAGCCGCCACGGGATCTCGCACGGCCAACGCGGGCCCGGTGCAGTTCGACATCCCGCTGCGCGAGCCTCTGGTGCCGGACCCCGAACCGCACGGCGCCGCGATCCCGCAGGGACGGCCCGGCGGACGGCCGTGGACGTACACGCCGCCGGTCACGTTCGACCAGCCGCTGGACATCGACCTGTCGCCCGACACCGTCGTCATCGCCGGACACGGCGCGGGCCCGCACCCCAACCTGGCGGAGTTGCCGACCGTCGCCGAGCCGACGGCACCGGCCCCGGCCAACCCCCTGCACCCGCTGGCCTTGCCGCTGCTGCGTCCCAAGCAGGTGATCATGCTCGGCCGCCCGACGCTGCACCGGCCCGTCTCGGCATTGCTGGCCGATCCGAAGGTGCCGGTGTACGCGTTGACCACCGGGCCGCGCTGGCCCGACGTCTCGGGCAACTCCCAGGCGACAGGCACGCGGGCGGTGACCACCGGGACGCCGAATCCGGCGTGGCTGAAGCGCTGCGCGGAGGTCAACAGGCACGCGATCGAAGCGGTGCGCGGCCAACTCGAGGCGCACCCGCTCACCACCGGCCTGCACGTCGCCGCGGCGGTGGCCGGCGCGCTGCGCCCCGGAGACCAGTTGGTACTCGGCGCGTCCAACCCGGTCCGGGACGCGGCGCTGGTCGGCCTGGACACCCACGACATCCAGGTCCGCTCCAACCGCGGGGTCGCCGGCATCGACGGCACCGTTTCCACCGCGATCGGGGCCGCGCTCGCCTACGAGGGACGCACCGTCGCGCTGATCGGCGACCTGACGTTCGTCCACGACAGCTCCGGTCTGCTGATCGGCCCCACCGAGCCGACACCGCGCAAGCTGACCATCGTGGTCTCCAACGACAACGGCGGCGGCATCTTCGAACTGCTCGAGCAGGGCGACCCGCGGTTCTCCGACGTGTCGTCGCGAATCTTCGGAACGCCGCACGACGTCGATGTGGGCGCGCTGTGCCGTGCCTATCACGTTGAGAGCCGCCAGATCGAGGTGGACCAGCTCAGCGCGGCCCTCGACGAACCCGCGGC
This sequence comes from Mycobacterium sp. 852002-51613_SCH5001154, assembly GCF_001667425.1. Lineage (NCBI taxonomy): Bacteria > Bacillati > Actinomycetota > Actinomycetes > Mycobacteriales > Mycobacteriaceae > Mycobacterium > Mycobacterium sp. 852002-51613_SCH5001154. The sequence goes on from NZ_LZII01000069.1 coordinate 19,020, forward strand.
CGGGATGCGGGTGCTGGAGGTCAAGGCCGACCGGTCCTCGCTGCGGCAGCTGCATGCGGCCATCAAGGCGGCCCTGTGAGGGTTTCGTGAACTACCCGAAAAGGGTGCTGCACATACTGATTCACGGCCGCAGCGAGAAGCCGCCGAATACCCCGTCGAGGATTGCGTTGCGCTGGGCCCGGATTGCGGTGCTGATCGTGGCCGGCTTGGTGACATTGCAATCGGCCCTGCTCGTCGCGGGCGCCTGGCGCAACGACCTTGCGATCCAACACAATATGGGGGTGGCGCAGGCCGAGGTGCTCAGTGCCGGGCCGCGCCGCTCGACCATCGAATTCGTCACACCCGAGCGGGTCACCTACCGTCCCGAGCTCGGCGTCCTGTACCCGTCGCATCTGGCCACGGGCATGCGAATCTACGTCGAGTACAACAAGAACGACCCGAATCTGGTTCGCGTGCAGCACCGCAATGCCGGGCTGGCCATCATCCCGGCGGGGTCGATCGCGGTGGTGTGCTGGCTGGCGGCGACGGTCCTCCTGGTAGGACTGGCGCTGCTGGACAAGATGCTGGATCGTCGCGCTGGGGCTCCCGACCAGCAGATTTCGCACGACGTATGCCCGTAGGCAACCTTGTCGAAAGTCGGTGCTGAAACTGTGGTGTTGTGCGCGTTGCCATCGTCGCCGAATCGTTCCTGCCGGAAGTCAATGGTGTCAGCAACTCGGTGATCCGGGTGCTCGAGCACCTGCGCCGGAACGGTCACGAAGCCCTCGTCATCGCCCCGGACACCCCGCCCGGTGCCGCCCCGGCCGATCGCGTCTACGACGGGATCCGCGTGCATCGTGTTCCGTCGCGGATGTTTCCCAAGGTGACCACGCTGCCCCTCGGTGTGCCGATGCCCCGGATGGTGAGCGTGTTACGCGGATTCGACCCGCACGTGGTGCATTTGGCCTCTCCGGCGCTGCTGGGTTACGGCGGGGTGAAGGCGGCCCGGTGGCTGGGGGTGCCGACGGTCGCCGTGTATCAAACGGACGTACCGGGTTTCGCGGCGAGCTATGGCATTCCCATGACGACACGGGCCGCGTGGGCCTGGTTCCGCCATCTGCACAGCCTCGCCGACCGAACCTTAGCGCCGTCCAGCGTCACGATGGAATCACTTGTGGCGCATCGCTTCCCGCGAGTTCACCAGTGGGCACGCGGGGTCGACGTCCTGCGGTTCGCCCCGTCGGCGCGTGACGAGGCACTCAGACAACGATGGTCGCCGCAAGCCAAGCCGATCGTCGGCTTCGTGGGCCGGTTGGCGCCCGAGAAGCACGTCGAGCGGCTGATCCCGCTGGCGGCCCGAGACGACGTGCAACTTGTCATCGTCGGTGACGGCGTTGATCGGAGTAAGTTGCAAAAGGCAATGCCGACAGCGGTTTTCACGGGTGCGTTGTACGGCGACGAACTCGCAACGGCGTACGCCAGCATGGACGTCTTCGTGCATCCCGGCGAGCACGAAACGTTTTGCCAAGTCGTGCAGGAAGCGCTGGCGTCGGGATTGCCGGTGATCGCCCCCGACGCCGGCGGCCCACGCGATCTCGTCACGCCGTGGCGCACCGGTCTGTTACTGGGCGTCGGCGAATTCGAGGCGAGGTTGCCCGCGGCCGTCACCCATTTGATCGACGAACGCCACCGGTACGCGCTGGCCGCCCGGCGCAGCGTGCTCGGCCGCAGCTGGCCGGTCATCTGTGATGAGCTGCTCGGCCACTATGAGGCGGTGCTCTCGCCGTTTGCCCGCAGGCGGATGTTCGCCAAGCGGTACGCGCAGGGCAGCTGAGTTAGCGTTCGGCCCGGGGCCGGCACGCGCGGACGACGATTTGCTGTCGTCAGCTCGGCTGAATGTTTCTCGCGGCCGTGTGTTGGGCCTTAACATCCAAGTTTGGTGCCGGATCGGCGGGGCAAGGGCGTTGCCTTGGTCACGGGCTGCATCGACGGCTCGGCCAAGCTCTGAGTCGCAGGGGCAGAATTGGCCTGATAGGAGGGTCAGCATGGCTTCGCATTTGGAGGTGTGGAAACCGTCAGGGCGGGAGCTGATCGCGCTGAGCGGTGAACGAATGACCCTCGGCAAGTCCTTGACCAACGCGGTGTCGTTCGAGCACGACCCGACCGTGTCTCGCGTTCACGCCGTCTTGGAGAACTTCGGTCAAGCGTGGTCCGTGCGGGACCTGGGTAGCCGCAACGGCACCTTTGTCAACGGAGAAAAGATCGCTGCGGAACGGATTCTGCGGTCTGGCGACGAATTGCGGCTCGGCAGTTCACGGTTGGTCTTCTGGATGACCAGGGGCGCTGACGAAGCACCGGGCGATCAAGAAACCGAAACCGGCAAGTCCGTCCTGCGGCCACCTCGGATGACCCAGCGCGAACTCGACGTCCTCAAGGTTTTGTGTCGCCCCTTCGTATCCGACGACCCGTTTCCCGAGCCTGCATCGGTTCGTCGGATGGCCCAGGAGCTGTTCGTCACCGAAGCAGCCGTCAAGCAACATCTGCAACACCTCTACGACAAGTTCGGCATCAGCACCGAGGGAGATCGCCGGGTAAGACTGGCCAATGCGGCCATCCGGCTCGGCGCCGTCAACCGCTCCATGCTGCGAGACCGCCGTACGCAAGGGTGACTAGGAGATCTTGTCGAGCACCCCGCCGCCGAGCATGGCGACGGCATTGAGGGCACTGCGACGGTATCCGTCACATGTGGGGCACGACTCGATATGGCGGGCAATGCGCTTCCGCATCAGCACGGTGAACTCTCCGTCCCAGCCCGACAGATCCGCGGCGAGCCGGGGGCACCCGTTCCGCGGGGCGCGCCTTGCCACCAATAGCGCACCCAGCGAGCGCTCGACGGTGTCGCGCAGCCGCTGCAGGAGCTTCTTGGTGGACTCATAACTGATGCCCAGCGCTTCCGCGAGCTCGGTTCCTGTCACGCCGTGGCGGTAGGCAAGGTTCAGCACTTGCCGGTCCCGCTCGGACAATCCGCCGGCGGCCTGGTCGATCAGTTGGCGGAGCTCGTTCTGGGCCGTCAGCGTAAACGGCCCCGGACCCGTCGCCACATCGTCGGGCAGCTCGTCACAGGCGGCCTCACGGCGACGTTCGGCCAGGGTCCGCAGGGCGCGGCGACGGGCGATGGCGTACAGCCACGGCCTCAGCTTGTCCGCATCACGCAACTTCGGCAACTCTGTCGTCGCGATGCAGAAGACCTCCTGCACGCAGTCCGAGGCCGCGTGGCGGTCACGCAGCATGCCGACGCAGTAGGCGTGCAGTGGGCCTGCATAGCGGTTGTAGATCGCGGCCAGCGCGGCGCGATCGCCGGTCGCCGCGGCGCGGGCGAGGTCCGTGTCGCTGATAATGGGGTTCTTCGGCACCGTGGTCATGAAAGTCATGACTGAAATGCTCGGGGTTGCTGGTTGATTTCGTAATTACCGTGAAAGCCAGTTTCAGCTTCCGCAAGGGAAGGGTTTCCTACCTGTTTGGTAAGGGTCGGTACCTGGAGCACGCGTACGACCACCGCCCCATAACCGATGCAACGGTTATGGGGCGGTGCCGACGATTTGTGACCTGTTTGCCGAGCAGCTCACGCCTTCGTCTTGGTGTGCGCCGTGCGCGTGCCGGTGCCGTTGCCGCGGCCGCCGTGGGCGATGCGCAGCTCTTCAGCGGTCAGTGTGCGGATGCTCTGTCGGCGCAGCGCGATCTTGTCGTTGATACTCATTTGATCTTTCCTTCTCGTGCGATTTGTTGACCGGCAAGCCCGGGGTGGACCCGCTCATAGGTAGGAGCGCCGGCGACGTCGAAGGGTGACCATTTTTCGTCATGGTTGCGCGGGTTCGTCGGTGTGACGCCGTCATTCCATTCGATACCCTGATTGCAGGTAAGTGGCGAGGCGAAAGAGTTGACCCGCAACAGGAATGGAATCGATGCGATGATCACGACACGTGCTGAAGCGGCGGAATACGTCAAGGACGCCGGAGGGTTGAAGCTTGTCGTTTTCGGAGCCGACGGGCACGAGGTTGCAGCGATGTTCGTGCAAGGATCGGTGACCTACAACCCGGAGGAAGCGACCTTCATCGCCGTCGCTGAGGACGGCCACCCGGTGGGCGAGCTGCTCGTGGATGAGTCGGTCGATTATGACGAGAACATCGATGCCTTTGTCATCCGCACCGCGCGATAGTTATCGAGGCGAGCCCGGTTCTCGCTAGCTACCCCTGCGCCAGCTCCGCAACGGGCTGCCATTCCTCCCAGGTGCGCAGCCGGCTTTCGTAGTCGGCCTTGGCCGTTTCCAGCGGCGATACGCCGAAAAACACTCGCAGGGGCGGCTTTTCGGCGTCGACGACCTTCAGTAGCGCTGTGGCGGATGCCTCCGGATTGCCCGGGCTGGCCCAGCGCTTGCTGCGCTCGGCCTGCACGGCGGCGCGAACGTCGTCGTACGCCGGTAGCGGATCGGCCAGCTTGGCCGAATCTCCGGCCCAGTCGGTGTCGAAGCCACCCGGCTCGATCAACGTGACGTGCACGCCGAACGGGGCGACCTCCAGGGCCAGCGCCTGCGAGAACCCTTCCAGCGCCCACTTCGACGCGTGGTAGGCGCCGAGCAACGGGAACGCGGTGATGCCCCCGATCGATGAAACCTGGATGATGTGGCCGCTGCGCTGCTCCCGCAGGTACGGCAACGCGGCCTGGGTGATCCACAGCGCCCCAAACACGTTCGTCTCGATCTGTTCGCGTGCCTCTTGCTCGGAGAGCTCCTCGACGAACCCGAACTGGCCGTAGCCGGCGTTGTTGACCACGATGTCCAGCCGCCCGAAGTGGTCGTGCGCCTGCTTGACCGCCGCGAAGTCCGCGTCCCGATCGGTGACGTCCAACCGGATCGGCAACAGCGCGTCGCCGTACTTCTCGGCCAAGTCCTCCAGCGACGCCGTGTTGCGCGCCGTCGCGGCGACCTTATCGCCGCGCTCCAGCGCCGCGATCGCCCATGCCCGTCCGAAACCCCGCGATGTACCGGTGATAAACCAAACTTTTTCAGTCACGCAGCGGTACAACGCCGATGTCGCCACCTAATTCCCGGCAGGTAGCGTCTTCATCGTGAATCGCGCGGCGTTGGACAAGGACCCCCGAGATGTCGCTTCGATGTTCGATGGCGTCGCCCGCCGCTATGACGTGACCAACACGGTGTTGTCGTTGGGACAAGACCGCTACTGGCGGCAAGCCACCCGGTCGGCGCTGGCGATCGGGCCCGGCCAAAAGGTGTTGGACCTGGCCGCGGGCACCGCGGTATCCACCGTCGAGCTGAGGAAATCGGGGGCGTGGTGTGTGGCGGCCGATTTCTCGGTCGGCATGCTGGCAGCGGGTGCCGCGCGCAACGTGCCCAAGATCGCCGCCGACGCCACGCGGCTGCCATTCGGCGACGACGTATTCGACGCTGTCACAATCAGTTTCGGTTTGCGAAATGTCGTGGACCCCCAGGCCGCGCTGCGCGAGATGGTGCGCGTCGCCCGGCCGGGTGGGAGGTTGGTGGTGTGCGAATTCTCCACGCCCACCAACCGGGTTTTTGCCACTGTCTACAAGGAGTATCTGATGCGTGCGCTGCCGCGGGTGGCGCGCGGGGTGTCCAGCAACCCCGATGCCTACGTCTATCTCGCGGAATCGATCAGGGCGTGGCCGGACCAGGCGAGCCTGGCGCACGACATCTCACGTGCGGGATGGGCGGCGGTGCGGTGGCGCAACCTGACCGGCGGCATCGTGGCCCTACACGCGGGGTACAAGCCCCTGCGTTGAGAACGACCTAGTGGGAACCGGCGCTCTGGACGAAGCCGACCTGGTCGGGGCAGTAGTGGTCAACCGCGGCGCCGAGGAATTGGAACGCCTGGCCCTGGGTGGTGCCCCGCGGCAGGTTCCGCTGGATGAAAGTGGCGGACTTGTACGGGTCGCCGTCCACGCCCCTGCCGATCCGTTCGCACGTGATCTTGCCCAGCCATGCCAGCTGGTCCTGCGGCTGGTAGATGCCGAAGCCGTTGACGGTGTTCTTGAACGGCGCGTCTTGGTCGTTGGGCGGCGGCGGGGAGGCCAGCGCCGGAGCGGCCAACGCGATGGCGGCGGCGGCCAGGCCGCCGATAGTAGCCAGCTTCGTTCCCTTCATTAGCCGGACTATACACCGCTCGCCGGAACCGTGCGGAAAATTCTCGATGGCCGCAATCTGGTCGGAGCACCGTTTGCGCACGTCAAAGGCGTTCAGCTGAACGGCACCCGGCGATCGAGCAGCCGCGACAGCCGGCCGCCGCCCCGCCAGGCCCGCGCCACCCAGTCGGCGTCGTCGTCGGTGACCAGGTTGGCCATCACCCGCACGGCGATCGTCATCAGCCTCGGGGAGCGCATCGCGATCGGCCCCGTCGTGGGCAGGAACCGCTGGAACGTCAGCAACAGCGCCAGCCGTCTGGCGACGGAGAACCCCCGGCCGTAGTGCTCCTGCAACAGCGACGGCCACACCCGGGACAGGTCATGACAGTCCAGCAGCTCGGCGGCCAGCCGCCCGGTCTCCATCCCGTAGTCGATGCCCTCGCCGTTCAGCGGGTTCACGCAGGCCGCGGCGTCGCCGATCAGCATCCAATTGGGGCCTGCCACCCCGGACACGGCGCCGCCCATCGGCAGCAGCGCCGACGACACGGCCCGCGGCGGCCCGTCGAAGCCCCACTCGTCGCGGCGCAGGTCGGTGTAGTAGTTGATCAGCGGTCGCAGCGCCAGGTCGGCCGGCCGTTTCGACGTCGACAAAGCCCCGATGCCGATGTTCACCTCACCGTTGCCCAGCGGGAAGATCCAGCCGTAGCCGGGCAACACCGCGCCGTCGGGGGAGCGCAGTTCGAGATGCGACGTCAGCCACGGGTCGTCGGCGCGCGAAGTGGCCAGGTACCCGCGGGCCGCGACGCCATAGACCGTCTCCTGGTGCCAACGCCGGCCTAGCTTGCGGCCCAGCGAAGACCGGGCCCCGTCGGCCACGATCAACTGGCGGCAACCCACCTCCGTGCCGTCGGCCAGCGTCAGCGACACCACTCGCCTCGACGAGTCATGATGCACCGCAACGGCTTTCGTTCCCAGCATCATCCGCGCACCGGAATCTTCGGCGACCTTGCGGATCCGGTCGTCCAACTCGAACCGGGCCACCGCGCTGCCGGTCGACGGAAACGACGGGCCGGGCCAGTCGACTTCCACCTCGCCGCCGAACCCGCTCATCCGCAGGCCGCGATGCCGGATGCGGGTGTCCAGCCAGTCGCCCAGCCCGAGGCGCTCGCACTCGGCGACCGCGCGCGGGGTCAGCCCGTCACCGCACGGCTTGTCCCGCGGAAAGCTGGCGGAGTCGATGACCAGGACGTCGTTGCCCGCGCGTGCGGCCCACGCGGCGGCGGCCGAACCGGCGGGTCCGGCGCCCACGACCACCAGGTCGGCTTGGGTCTCCACGCTCACCAGTATGTTGGTCGAGTGAGTACTCCGGCGACGGTGGTGGCGGGCGTTGACTTCGGTGACCCCGCGTTCGCCGCGACGGTGCGCGGCGGCGTCGGGCGGATCGAGCAGCTCATGGACACCGAACTGCGCAGCGCCGACGAGGTGATGACCGAGTCGCTGACGCACCTATTCAAGGCCGGCGGCAAGCGATTCCGGCCGTTGTTCACGGTGCTGTCCGCCCAGATCGGGCGGGACCCCGACGCGCACGAGGTGACCATCGCCGGCGCGGTCATCGAACTGGTTCACCTGGCCACGCTCTACCACGACGACGTGATGGACGAGGCGGAGGTGCGCCGCGGTGCCCCCACCGCGAACGTCCGCTGGGGGAACAACGTCGCGATCTTGGCCGGGGACTACCTGTTTGCCACGGCGTCGCGGTTGGTGTCGCGGCTGGGGCCCGAGGCGGTGCGCCTGATCGCCGAGACGTTCGCCCAGCTGGTGACGGGGCAGATGCGCGAGACGCGCGGCCTGACGGGCCCGTCCGAAGGGGCCGACCCGATCGAGCACTACTTGAAGGTGGTCTACGAGAAGACCGCTTGCCTGATCGCCGCGGCGGGCCGGTTCGGCGCCATGTTCTCGGGCGCTGAGGCCGAGCAGGTCGAGCGGCTCAGCCGGCTCGGCGGCATCGTGGGCACGGCCTTCCAGATCTCCGACGACATCATCGACATCGACAGCGACTCGCACGAGTCCGGCAAGCTACCGGGCACCGACGTCCGCGAGGGTGTGCACACCCTGCCGATGGTCTACGCGCTGCGCGAACCCGGGCCCGACGCGGCGCGGTTGCGTGAGCTGCTGGCCGGGCCCATCGAGGACGACGATGCGGTGGCCGAGGCGCTGGCGCTGTTACGGGCGTCCCCGGGGATGGCCAAGGCGAAGCACACCTTGGCGGAATACGCGGCCCAAGCGCGCGACGAGCTGGCCCTTTTGCCCGACGTTCCCGGCCGGCACGCGCTGCAGACGCTGGTCGAATACACCATCAGCCGGCACGGATAGCGCGTCCAGGAACCCCAGAGGTCTCCTCGGGCGTTCAATTGACAACAGTCAAGCAATGAACGGGCTCTCGTAGGAGGACACCGATGACCTGGCATCCGCATGCCAATTGGCTGAAGACCTTCGCCCTGTTGGTCGGCATGTCCACGTTGATCGTGTTTGTCGGCTCGCTGTTCGGCCGGACGGCGATGTGGCTGGCGGTGCTGTTCGCCATCGGCATGAACGCCTACACGTACTTCAACAGCGACAAGCTGGCGCTGCGGGCGATGCACGCGCAACCGGTTTCCGAGCTGCAGGCGCCGGTGATGTACCGGATCGTGCGCGAGCTGGCCACGGCCGCGCACCAGCCGATGCCCCGCCTGTACATCAGCGACACCAACGCGCCCAACGCGTTCGCGACCGGACGCAACCCGCGCAACGCCGCCGTCTGCTGCACCACCGGCATTCTGGACATCCTCAATGAGCGTGAACTGCGCGCGGTGCTCGGACACGAGCTGTCCCACGTCTACAACCGCGACATCCTCATCTCATGCATCGCCGGCGCGATGGCGTCGGTGATCACCGCCCTGTCCTACATGGCGATGTTCTTCGGCGGCGGAAACCGGGAGGGTGGTAATCCCTTTGCGATGCTGCTGGTTTCGTTGCTGGGTCCGATCGCCGCCACCGTGGTGCGGCTGGCGGTGTCCCGCTCGCGCGAGTACCAGGCGGACGAATCGGGCGCGGTGTTGACGGGCGACCCGCTGGCTTTGGCGTCTGCGCTGCGCAAGATCTCGGGTGGTGTCCAGGTCGCCCCGCTTCCGCCGGAGCCGCAGCTGGCCAGCCAGGCGCACTTGATGATCGCGAACCCGTTCCGCGCGGGCGAGCGCATCGGGTCGCTGTTCTCGACGCACCCGCCGATCGAGGACCGCATCCGGCGCCTGGAGGCGATGGCGCGGGGCTAGATATGGCCCGCACTATGAGCGCTCTCCGCAAGGATGTGTGCGCTGCCGTTTTTGATAGCGCCCGCGCTATCAAATTCGGTGAGAGCCATATGGTCCGAACAGCCGCGCGTCCCTGGGGATGAGTGACTCCCGGTTTGATAGCACCCGTGCTATCAAATCCGGCGTGAACCGCTACACCTACCGCGCTCAGTGGTTGCGCGACTACGACGAGTACCTGGGCGTATCGAATTCCCCTACATGAGGCGCGAAGCGCCGACCGCGCCGCAGGCTGTGGCCGCCGTGAAGGAGCATGTGGAGGCCGTGAAGGAGCATGTGGAGGGCCTGCGCGCCACCGGAGAGCAAGTCCCCACACCGCTTTCCGAACGACGCTACAGCGGGAAAATCCTCGTCAGAACGTCGCCGCAGCTGCATGCCCGCCTGGCGCTGGAAGCCATCGAGCAGGGGGTGCCGATGAACCAGTGGATCGTCCAGAAGCTCAGCGGGAGGGCGCCCAGCAGCACCTTCGGGCTCTCCGGGTGGGATTAAGCACGCCACTCAGGCTGCGGCCTCGGGCCTTTCGGGTCCGATGGCCTCACTTGCATCCTTGCGAGCGGAATGGCCCGTCTCGAGCCTTCCCCGGATGCGCACCATGCCGCCGTTGGCCTCATGCTGGTGCTGCCAGTCGCTGATCGCCTGGTGCGCAGCGTGATCCAGGTAGTGCACCGAAACCTCCACGGTGACAACGCATCCGGCGGGTATGGACGCCAGCACCCGCGTCAGCCGCGGGAGCGCCAGGAACGTGCAGGCCGCACCCTCGATGAGCACCTGCCACTCGCCGTCGACGGGCTTGGCGTCGACCTTGGCCCGGATCACCCGCCAACCGGTCAACGCGATGGCCAACGCGAGCCCGATCAGGACGCCGTGCAGCAGATTGAGGAAGACGACGCTGACGGCGGTCACGACGTACACGGCGAGATCGCCATGCTTCATCGCGGTTTCGATGTGTGCCGGCTTGAGCAGCTGAATGCCGATGACGATGAGCAGACCGGCAAGTGCGGCGGTGGGGATCTCGTCGACCAGCCCGGCGAACGGGATGGTGAACAACAAGATCCATACGCCATGCATGAAGGCCGAGGCGCGCGATTTGGCACCCGCGTTGACATTGGTGGAGCTGCGGACGATGACACCGGTGACCGGCAGCCCGCCGATGGTCCCCGACACGATGTTGGCGGCGCCTTGTCCCACCAGCTCGCGGTCGAAATCGGTGCGTGGCCCGTTGTGCATGCGGTCGACCGACACGGCCGACAGCAGGCTCTCGACGCTGGCGATGAGCGCGACGGTGATCACCCCGATCGCAACCGCGCCCCAGTTGCCGTGCGGAATGTCGGGCAGCTGCAATGCGTCCAGCGGCGAGCCCTCGAGGTCGATCCGCCGCACGTGGAACGGAAAGACGACCGACATCACCGTCACGGCCACGATCGCGACCAACGGCCCCGGAATGCGGCGCACCTTGGCCGGAACCCACCGCCAGGCCACCAGGATGACGATCACCAGTACGCCCAGGATCACCCCGGGCCGGTGCGCGCTGATGATCTGGCCCGGCAGGCCGATGAGGTTGTGCCAGGCCGTGCTCTTGGACTTTCCGCCGAGCAACACGTGCGCCTGCTGCAGCGCGATCGTGATGCCGATGCCGGCCAGCATGGCGTGCACGACCACCGGTGAGATCGCCAGGGCCGCCCGTGCGACGCGGCTGAGCCCCAACAGTACCTGCAGGGCGCCCGCGGCGACGGTGATCAAACACGTTACACCCCAACCGAAGTCGGATACGAGGTCGGCGACGACGACGGTCAGGCCCGCCGCGGGGCCGCTGACTTGCAGCGGTGATCCGCCGATGGCGCCGACCACGATGCCGCCGACGATCGCGGCGATGAGGCCGGCGAGCACCGGGGCGTTGGAAGCGATCGCGATGCCCAAGGACAAGGGGAGTGCGACCAGGAAAACCACGAGTGACGAAGGAAGGTCGTGGCGGATGATCGATCGCACTCGATCTTTGCGTGAGTCCTTGGCCTGGTCGGGAGGTTGATTGCCGAGCTGTTCGATGTTTTGCATCGGTCTCGTCCCTCGTTAGGAGTTAGCGGGGGAACTTCCGATATCCGCCCCATATAGCGTTGTATTACGTCGGCGTAACACCTTGGCGCACAAACGGTTACAACCCGGCCGGATCTGCAGGATCATGGCCGGGAACCCCTGGCTGCGTTAGTGACGGTATTTTGCTGGCAAACCCGGGGTCAAGCGGACGAGCCAACCCCATATGGAACGCAAAGATTTAAATTCCGCATCATCGGACGGACATCTCAGAACCCCGAACCGTGCACCTCGTGGCCGGGTACCTCGGCGATCAGACCCCGGTAGGCCTCCTCGACGCTCGACCCATGGTTGATCACCGCGTCGACTTCGCGGGCGATCGGCATGTTCAGTCCGAACTCGTTGGCGAACTCCATGATCACGCTGGCGGCCTTGACGCCCTCGGCGACCTGGTTCATCGAGGAGATGATCTCGTCGATCGGCTTGCCGGCGCCCAGTTGTTCGCCGACGTGACGGTTGCGGCTGCGCTGGCTGGTGCAGGTCACGATGAGGTCGCCCAGGCCGGCCAGGCCGGGGAAGGTCTCGGGATTGCCGCCCAGGGCGACGCCGAGCTTGGTCATCTCGCGCAGCGCGCGGGCGATCACCAGCGCGCGGGTGTTTTCCCCGATGCCCAGGGAGTAGCCCATCCCGACCGATATCGCGTAGACGTTCTTCAGCGCCCCGGCCATCTCGACGCCGATCACGTCGTCGGTGGTGTACACCCGGAAACGCCGGGTGCGGAACAGCCCGGACAGCCGGGTCGCCAGATGCTGGTCGGGCATGGCCAGCACCGCCGCGGCGGCGTAGCCCTCGCCGACCTCGCGCGCGATGTTCGGCCCAGCCAGGATGCCCGCGGGATGGCCGGGCAGGACCTCCTCGATGATCTGCGACATCCGCATGTTGGTGCCCTGCTCGAGGCCCTTGACCAATGACACCACCGGCACCCACGGCCGCAGTTCCTTGGCCAGTTCGGCCAGCACGCCGCGGAAGCCGTGGGAGGGCACGCCCATCACCACGACGTCGGCGGAGTTCGCCGCCTCGGCGAAGTCGGTGGTGGCGCGCAGGGTGTCGCTCAACACCACGTCGTTGCCGAGATAGCGGCTGTTGCGGTGCTTCTCGTTGATGTCGCTTGCGGTCTCCTCCGAGCGGACCCATTGCAGCGTCGGGCCGCGGCGCGCACAGATGGACGCCACCGTGGTTCCCCAGGAACCGCCACCAAGGACAACGACTTTGGGTTCGCGCTTCTCAGCTGCCATGGCGATCAGCGTATTGCCGACACCTCGCATTTAGTAGCAGTTCACGAACTTCGGTCGGCGTCGGTCAAGCCTCACCCGGCCAGGGGTGCCCGGTCGGATGCCCGGCCGAAGACCATCGCTTCCTCGATGCGGTCGAAGCGGTAGTCGATGGCGTCGGCGAGGTAATTCTGCCGCACGTTCCAGGGCCGCTTGGTTCCCGATTTCGGCAGCGCGTGCACCGACCGCAGCACGTAGCCGGCGTTGATGTCCCACGACGGCTTCTCGGTCATCGGCTCGTTGCCGCGATGCGGGTAGGCGTGGGTGTAGCCGTGAGAGGTCATGTGCGCCAGCAACTTTGCCGTGGCCCGGGCGGTGATATCGGCGCGCAGCGTCCATGATGCGTTGGTGTAGCCGACGCACCAGAACAGGTTCGGCACGTCCTCGAGCATGTGGGCCTTGTAAACGAAGCGGTCGTTGGTCTTGATCTCGTTGCCGTCCAGGCTGATCGCGGTCCCGCCCAAGGCCTGCAGCTGCAGGCCGGTGGCGGTGACGATGATGTCGGCGTCGAGGTGCCCGCCGGATTTCAGCGCGATGCCGGTCGCGTCGAAATGGTCGATGTGATCGGTGACCACGTCGGCGCGGCCGGTGGCGATGGCGTTGTACAGGTCGGCGTCGGGGATCAGGCACATCCGTTGGTCCCACGGGTTGTAGCGCGGCTTGAAGTGGGTGTCGACGTCATAGCCGGCGGGCAGGCTGCTGATCGCCTTGCGGCGCAGCAGCCATCGCACCAGCCCGGGCGCCTTGCGCGACAGGGCGAAGAACACCGCTTCGGTGAGTGCGCTGTACATCCGGACCACGAGATGGGCCAGCCCGCGGGGCAACACTTTCCGCGCGACGGCGGCGACCGTGCCGTACTTCGACGCCGAGATGAGATAGGTGGGTGAGCGTTGCAGCATGGTCACTTTGGCGGCCCGGTCCGACAGCGAGGGCAGCAGCGTGACAGCGGTGGCCCCGCTGCCGATCACCACAACCTTCTTGCCGGTGTAGTCCAGGTCTTCCGGCCAGTGCTGGGGATGCACCACGACGCCGCCGAAGGTTTCGATGGCGGGGAACTCAGGGGTGTACCCCTCGTCGTAGTTGTAGTAGCCGCTGCCGAAGAACAGAAATCGGCCGCGGTACAGCTTCCGCGCGCCGTCCTGCTCGACGGTGACCGTCCAGGTGTCGGTGGACGAATCCCAGTCGGCCGAGCGGACGTAACTGTTGAACCGAATGTGTCGATCGATGCCGTACTTGTGCGCGGTGGCGGCCAGGTACTCGCGGATGTGAACACCGTCGGCCACGCCTTCTCTTCGCGTCCATGGCTCGAAGGGGAAGGAGAGCGTGAAAATGCTGCTGTCCGAGCGCACCCCGGGGTAGCGGAACAGGTCCCACGTGCCGCCGATCTGTGCGCGCCGCTCCAGGATGGTGTAGGTCAGCTGGGGGTTGCGCTCGCTGATTCGGTAAGCCGCGTCGATGCCGGAGATGCCGGCGCCGACGATGATGACGTCGGAGTAGTCGGCCTCGGTCGGTGTCTGGCCGTCGGCTTCCTGGGGAGTCACGGTCATCGTGAACCTCACTCACTTTGTGGGACTGGTCACTAGAGTAGGCACCCAGCGGTTGGCCGGGCCAGTGATCGTCATAACGGCTCCATCAGCACGTCGACGTGCAGCGGCGCGCACCGGTCGATCAGCCAGATCTGGTCGGCGGGGCTGGCGAAGATGCGCGCGTGGGACGGGTCCTGAGCGAAGGCGTTCCCGCACCTGTCGCCGAAGAAGACGTAGGCCTTGGTGTCGTTGCATTGCCGCGACATCCACACCAGCCCGTCCAGCCCGGCACTGTGCGCGGCTTCGGCCCAGCGCATCGTGGTGTCGTAGCTCGACGCCGGGCTCGCCGTGAGCTCGCCGGCGGTGACCTTGAGGCGTCGCAGCCCGGTGCCGTGCAGCACGCCCAGGCGCACGGGCCGGGTCACCTCCAGCCGGACGAGCACTTTGTCCGCGTATTGGTCGTAGGGGAGCAGGCCGCCCTCGACGGGAATGTCGTGCAGCAGCGTCTCGGCGATGGCCGCGTCCTCGGTGTCGGCCGCGTACATGATCGGCACGACCGGGTCGCCGAAGAAACCGAAGCGGGTGCGCGCGCCGATGCCGGGGTTGAAGTCGGTGGCGGTGCGCGTCGCCGACAGCACGCGGTAGAGCGGGTGTCCCGCCGGCAGGGTGGCCGTGGCCGGGTCGAACGGGTCCGGGGGTCGCCTCACCACGAGACGGCCAGGGCCTCCGCAGCGACCGCAACGACGCGATCCGGATCGGTGGCGAGGCGGTCCACGGGCCGCTTCCCGTCCAGGTAGGTGGTGGGCGAGCACAGCCACTGCACCAGCCCGGCCTCCGAGAAGCCGTTGTCCTCCGCGATCTCGCGCAGCCGGGCGATGACCGCCAGCGGTTTCCCGTCCGGGCCGAACTGGAACCCGGGGTACGCGAGGTAATTGCCGCGCCGCACGGCTACCAGCGCCTTGTTGCGGTGGGCGGTGGTGGCCAGGTTGCGCGGTGCGCTCGACCGCGAGCCCATCCGCTTACCGGCGTCGGTGCTGCTCAGCATCCCGAACTCGGCCTCGATGCGGCCGTACAGGTTCTGCTCGGCCTGCACCGCCCGCGCCACCGCGGGTTCGGTATAGACGGCGACCGACGACAGCGCGACGCCCACCGCGCGCGCGCTTTCGCGGAGGCGCTCGTGCGCGGTGGCCAGCTCGGCGACGGTGGTCATGGGGATCGCTCCAACGTTCGGTTCGTGCAGTTCATTCTACTGCACGAACCGAACGCACGGGAGCTACCGGTAGTTGACGAACTGCAGCGCGACGTCGAGGTCGGCCTGCTTGAGCATCGAGATGACGGCTTGCAGGTCGTCGCGCTTTTTGCTGCTGACCCGGATCTCGTCGCCCTGGATCTGCGTCTTGACGCCCTTGGGCCCGTCGTCGCGGATCAACTTGGTGATCTTTTTGGCGTGCTCGCTGTCGATGCCCTGCTTGAGGGTGCCGCTGACCTTGTAAGTCTTTCCCGACGCCTGCGGTTCGCCGGCGTCGAAGGCCTTCATCGAGATGTCGCGGCGGATCAGCTTCTCCTTGAAGACGTCGACGGCCGCCTTGACGCGTTCCTCGGTGGACGACGTCAGCTCGATAGCCTCGTCGCCCTTCCACGCGATGGTGGTGTCGGTGCCGCGGAAGTCGAAGCGGGTGGCCAGCTCCTTGGCTGCCTGGTTGAGTGCGTTGTCGACCTCTTGGCGCTCGACTTTGCTGACAATGTCGAACGATGAGTCCGCCATTCGATCCGTCCCTTCATCCGGTGATGGCCGTTTGTGCTTTGTCTACCCCCTCGTTGTAACCTGTCTGGCGGCAGGTTGCCCGAGCGGCCAATGGGAGCGGACTGTAAATCCGTCGCGAAAGCTTCACAGGTTCGAATCCTGTACCTGCCACCAACGTTCGTGAGAGAACTAGTTTGTCCCGCCTACGGCCGGCTTAGATGCAGGCTGAGTAGGCACTAGCTGGTGGGCGTCGCCGGGGGCAAGCACTCCGTCCACCCGGCGCGCTAGTCGGACAACATTGCCGACTCGACGGCGGCGGTGCGCCCCAACGGGGGACAGGGCTATGCGGGAAGAACTGAAATCCGGGTGGCGGAATTTCGGACCCAGAAATCACCCACAGATTTGGCCCAGCTGCCCGTCAATGGGGCTCGCGCCCTCGCAATCGCCTAGTTGGTATCTGCGCACGGGGTTATCGTGCGGGAGGTTGTCGATGCAAGCCTGACGGGCGGCGGCACCGGAGATGCCGGCACAGGGATTGTCGGCTCGTGCCGGTGCTGCTGGAATGCAGATGAGCCCCAATGCTACGGCTGTTGCCGCCGCCACGCCTATTACCACCGTTCTCATTGGTTCGTCCTTTCCCGACCCCCGATGGCCACTGATTATCGGATAGATCGGGGTGGACGGCGACTCGAGCGACACGTGGTAGGCGCCTACAACCCATCCAGCAAATTAGTTGATCAATCAGGCGACGAGAACTGCATGGATAGGCACATTGTTGACACGCCTAACCGCTGTCCTCGAACCTTGCTTGGCTCAATTGAATGCATTGCAGCACAACGTATTTGGGCGGGATAGGACGACACATGTGCACGGGCGAACCCGGCGTGGTGCGCCTTTGTCTCATCCGCCTGACGGGGGTCGGCGCATGATGTGGCCGAAGATGGGCGGTCCGTAGCCCTTCTCGTCGGGCTTGTCCCGCTGGGCTTTACGCGCCCCCGGCGGCATCGGTGGGATGAACATCGGGGTGAGAGGCGCGCCCTCGGCCGTCGTTGCCATCAATGGGCCCTGTGCGGCGGACAGCTGGATCGGAGAGGTGACCGCCGAAGGCGGGACCACGAGATTGCCAACGTACATGCCCTTGCCCAGAGAAGCGGTGGCGGAACTCTCGATTGCGCCGGCCGTACTGGCCGTAGCGGCTGGCGGGGCATAGATATTGGGGGCCCCGCCCACAGCCTCGGGACCGGTGATGTTGTAGGCGATGGCCAGGTTGCGGGGCGTCGCGGACAGGACGTCTGGGAACTGACCGGGGAAGTAATCGTGGCCGCTCGTAATCAAGCCTATGAAGGACTGGGGGTTGCCGATACCGCTGCTGACCAGGTTTTGCAGATAACCGTTGACGGTCTGAACGAACGGATTGGCGAAGAATTGCGTCGGGTCGACTGCTGCCGGGGCTAGCGGGGCGCCTACCACCGGCGCGGCCGCTGCCGCCCTGCTCACTGCAGCCGTTTGAACGGTACTGGCGGTCGGAGCGGTCATCGGGGACGGCGGGTTGAACGTCGGCATCGCCATGGTCTGGAGGCTGCTGGCCTGATAGCCGAGCATGGCGGTCGTGTTACCCGCCCACATCTGCAGGTACTGGGCCTCGTTTGCAGCGATGGCGGGAAAGTTGATGCCGAAAACGTTGGTCGCGATCAGATGGGCCAGCTGCGCGCGGTTGGCGGCGACCACGCTGGGATGCACCACAGCCGCCTGGGTGGCGGCGAACGAGCTGGCCATCGTGTCAGCCGCCATCGACATATGAGCGGCCTGGAGCGAGGTGGTTTGCAGCCAGGCGACGTAGGGCAGGGTGGATGCGGTCATCGCCGTCGCTGACGGCCCCTGCCAGGGAATCTCCGCCACGACGGAGGCGTAGCCGGCGGCGGTCTGTCCCAGCTCGATTGCCAGCTGGCGCCAGGCGTCGGCGGCGGTGAGCCATGATCCGGGCCCCGGCCCTGAATGAATCAGTGCCGATGTGATCTCGGGAGGAGCCCAGAAGTCCATCGCCGACCCCCCGTCAGAGCTTGGAGTCGATAATCCTGAAGCCGCGCATGCGGGCCTGCGCGGCCAAGCGTCCGCCGAGGGACCGATTCTCACTCCCCACGCGTTGTCCCTTTCGGTGACGTTCCTGTCCGGTACGTGGCCCGATTCGTCGATTGACAGCGTATGCGCCCGCGGGGTTGCTCACTCCGGGAATCGTGAGATCCATTTGGTCAGCTCGCCGCGCCTCTCGATTCGCCACTCGCGCGGAAAGCCGGGGCAGTGCGCTCTGATTCCGACTTCGGACCTCCCCACGAAGCGCGTATTGGATGCCCGCGCGGGGGCAGGCCGCCCGAGTCGTGATTGGCCGAAAACTCCTGCCTGGGATGTGACAGTTGACGGCAAGAGGCGCGGTCCCTGGCACACGAAAAGGCCTCAGTGTTGAACGCATCTCCCCCCCGTTCGTCAGCGCCCTTCCCGTTACAGCGTTCTCAACGCACCGGGGGCGCCCCCGGCTGTGATCCTCTCCGCTGAGCCACGCGCTGCGGTGTGCGGCGGAGACTTTCGAATCCAGGCATTGCGACAAACTTGCCCCAGTTGTCCGTAGTCGGGGCTGGCCTGGCAATTGCCCATTCGGGGCCCGTGCATGGGGTCATCGGTCGAGGAGCTGTCGGTGCAAGCCTGGTAGGCCGTGGGATCGGTGATGCCGGCACAGGGGTCGTCGGCGCGCGCTTGTGCCGGTGGAATGCAGAGGGGTGCCAGCGCTATCAGCGCCGCCACGGACGCCCCGATTGCCCTCCTCATCGGTTCTTCCTCCTGACCACTAGCCCACTAACTCAGTGTGGCACTTGTGATGAAGGCAGTCGAGCATCGCGCAAACAGACTGAAGGGCTTACCCGCTCAGGCGTTGCGGCGACGGCGGTTTCGGCTCGTCGGCGGTCCGCACGTCGCGGCCGGCGCCGGCCGACACGGTCGCGGCCTCGCCGCGAGCCAGCCCCACCGTCGCGACGATCACCAGCACCGCCGCCACCGCCAGCACGACCCAATCGAAGCCCTGGGCGTCCAACGTCTCGCCGAGCACGGTGATCCCGAGGACCGCGCCGACAATGGGCTTGGCGGCGATGATCGTCGGCAGTGAGGCCGTCAAAGCCCCTGCGCGGTATGCCGATTGGTGGATCACCATCCCGGCCGCGCCGCAGAACACCCAGCCGTAGACCTCGGGTCTGCTCCACAACTGTTCGGGGTTGTGTTCGAGGATGTCGACGACGCCCTTCATCAGCACCGCGAACACCGCCAGCAACGAGCCGGCGACCGCCGCGAGCGATACCGCGGCCAGCGGGCGATCCGACCAGATGCGCGCGCCCAGCATCGCCAACAGCAGCGGTGGGGCCATCGCGAGGGCCACGATCAGCCACACGTGTGCCGCCGCGCGCTGCTGGCCGCCGGTCGGATCGCCGACCGCGATGACAACCACCAACGCCGCGGTCAGCAACACCGCCCACACCCACTCCGCGCGGGTGACCGGATGGCGGCTCATCCGCGCGTAGATCGGTAGTGCGAACAGCAGCGCGGTCACCTGCAGCGACATCACCAACAGCACCGAGCCCTTGTCCAGGGCCGCAGCCAGCAAGATGTAACTGGCGATGTCTCCGAGACCGCCCATCCACCACCGCGTATCGCGCAACAGCATGCCGAAGAGCGCCAGGTGGCCAACGGGTTTGTCGGTGACCTCCTGGGCGGATCGCTGACGGACGACGTTGCCGATCGCCGACGCCAGCGCGGCGCACAGGGCGAGAATCGCCGCCATATCAGCCCTCGACATGCCACTAATCTAGCCGGGCCCCGGCAAACCGCCCGCCGAGCGCGGTTCAGAGCGGGAACGCGGTACCCGTGAGCTCTTCGGACAGGTCCCACAGCGCCACGGCGGTGCCGGCTCGCTTGGCCGGCCAGTTACGCCACGTCGGCTGGGTGCGCCCGTACAGGCCGAAGCGCGGGCCGACGAAGGTGTCGCCCGGCAGATCCTGCGACACCGCGTACAGGGTCTGGCGGGCGCCGAAGTCGGCATCGGTGGACACAATGCGGTCGACCGCCAACACCGCCGCGTCGCCCAGCTTTCGGCCGGAGTTGCCTTGCAGGTTCGTATGCGACCAGCCGGGGTGGGCGGCCAGCGCGCGCAGAGAAGAACCGGCGGTGTCCAGACGTCGCTGCAGCTCGCTGGTGAACAGCAGGTTGGCGAGCTTTGACTGGCTGTAGGCCAGCCACGCCGAATACGGGCGAGACTGGAAGTTCAGGTCTTTGAGGCTGATGTAGCCGAAGTGGTGCATCAGTGAGGACACCGTCACCACCCGGTCGATCAGCTTGGGCAGCAGCAGGTTGGTCAACGCGAAGTGGCCGAGGTGGTTGGTGCCGATCTGGCCCTCGAAGCCGTCGACGGTCACCGCATGTTTGGTGGCCATGATGCCGGCGTTGTTGACCAGCACGTCCAGCGCGGCCATCTCGTCGGCGAAGCGCCGCACCGAGCCCAGGTCCTGCAGGTCGAGTTGGCGCACCTCGACGTCGCTGGCCATCCGCTCGGCGGCGGCCTTGCCCTTCTCCGTGTCCCGCACCGCCAGAACGACGCGGGCCCCCGCCCGCGCCAGCTCCCGCGCGGTGACCTCGCCGAGACCGGCGTTGGCCCCGGTGATCACGACGGTGCGTCCGGCGAACGAAGGCAGGTCTGCAGCGGTCCAACCAGGCATGCAGCCCACCCTAACTACGTGATCTCACCCGCCAAGCCGCCGCAGGTATCGTGCGTGGGATGGCCGGCGGAACCTCACCTGGACGGCGCTGATGTACCTAGGGGTCATCGTCAATCCGCTCGCGCGCAGGAATCGCCGCGGGCGGGGCGACCGCGTCGCCGAGTTGCGCCGCATCGTCGGTCCGTTCGGCGAGGTGCACGAAACCGCCTCGATCGAGGACCTCGGCAAGACCCTGGACCAGCTCCATCCGCGGGTCACGCACCTCGTCGGGGACGGCGGCGACGGCGCACTGCACTGGCTGATCAACGAGATCGAGCGTTGCGAGAGCGACCCGGAGCGCTGGCCGACATTCGTGCCCACCAACGGGGGCAGCGTCAACGCCGTCGCCCGCAAGGCACACGTGCGCGGCCGGCCCGATGCCATCATCCGCGCGCTGGCGGCCGCCGCCAAGGCGGATCGGCCCCCGCCCGAGATGCCCCTTGACACCTTGCAACTCGACGGTGAAACCGCCGAGGGCGCCGCGTTCCATCGTCTGTGCTTCGGACTGGCCGCCGGGGGTGTCGGAAATCGGTTCTACGACATGTATTACGGGAAACCCGATCATGGCCGAGGCGAAGTCGTTCGAGTGATCGGTCGCTCGTTCCGCGACTACCTCGGTACGAAAGTCGGCCGTTCGCAGGACTCCAATTACGCGTCCGTGCTGTTCGCCCCGACGCGCGCCCGGGTCGTCATCGACGGTGAGGAGGTTCCGACACGGATGCACCGCGTGCTGCACGCCGGCGCCATCGACCTGCGGATCGGCGGGCCGTTCCGGCTTTTCCCGAAGGCCGAGAAGCCCGGCGCGTTGCACTTCCAGGCCGGCGAGGTGCGGCCCTCGCGCATCGTCGCGCAACTGCCCGCGGCGCTCACCAATGGCACGCTCCGGGGTCGCGGAGTGCGCGACGTCAATGGCCACGAAATGATCATCGAGGCCGACGGGGAGCCGCTCTCACCGATCATCGACGGCGAACGGTTCGTCGGTATCACCCGGCTGGTGGCCCGCGCCGGTCCGCTCATCCGCGTCGCTCAAACCGGCTGACTCCGCATCTCAGTAGATCCGCAACGCGGGCCGCTAGAACCGTGGTGGAAATCACTTGCCCACGTCGTCGGCAGGCGCGAGATTTCGAATCGTTTGGACGCGGCTATGCCCTTTGCGTTGGCGATACGAAACGGCGGGGCAATTGCCTACGGATTCAAACGCAAGAATTCAGCATTAGCGCAAATACGCATCTCAGTATTCGCGGGCTTGCTGAACGCTGTACTGACGAAAGCCCCTGGTAAAAGCGGAAACTGAAATACTGAAGTCCGTAGTTAAGGACGCGGCTCGCCCACAATGTTGTCGCTGGATAAGCCGATCCTGTGAGATCAATGTGCAGTATAGGAAAAGCCTCTGCACGCTTTGCCTGACGCCCATTAGCGGCGTTACATTGGGCTTTATCGATTGATCCCAAAGTTCTTATCGCTCATAGTTGACCCGGAAGGGGGTGGCTCCTGCGATGGAGACGCTCATTGATCACCTGCACATGCGGGAAGCGCTGACTCCGGACAAGACCCTCTTCCGGTTCGTCGACGACGAAGGCCGCGAGCAGGAGCACTACACCTACCAAAGTTTCGCCGAGCGGACGCGTGAGCTGGCCGCCTACCTGTCGGCGGAGGCCGGGCTGCGCCCGGGAGACCGCGCCCTGCTGGTCTATCCACCCGGTCTGGAGATGGTCGCTGCGTTCTACGCGTGCGCCCGCCTCGGGGTGATCGCTGTGCCGGTCAGCCCCCCGCTGCCGATGTCGTTCGAGTCGGGGCTGGCCAAACTCAGCTTCATCGCCCGCGACTGCCAGGCGAAGGCGGTGCTGTCGACCAAGCAGTTCGAATACGACTACCGCCTGCTGCTCAACCACCTCGACGATGGGTCGCCCTGGCCGGACGCCCAACGGCCCCCGGAACTGCCCTGGTACGGCACCGACGGCACGCAGGACTTCGGCGGCACGCCCGTGCCCGACACGCCTGGACCGGTGCTCTTCCTGCAGTACACCTCCGGCTCCACCAGCGACCCCAAGGGCGTGGTGGTCAGCCACGCCAACGTCATCGCCAACGCCTCGGCCTTCACCAAAGACGAGGTGCTGGTCAGCTGGCTCCCGCAACACCACGACATGGGCCTGATCTCCGCCTACCTGTTCATCCCGCTGATCGGCGGGACGACACACGCGATGTCCCCGCTGGACTTCCTCAAGCGACCGTCGGCCTGGCTGCGGCTCATCAGCGACGTGCGCGCGACCCACACGCCGGTGCCCAACTTCGCGCTCGAGTTGTGCCTGCGCGAGGACAAGCTGCCCACGTCCGAGCTCGCCGGGATCGACCTGAGCAGCCTGGAGAGCATCGTCGTCGGTGCAGAACCGCTGCGCGCCAGCACGTTCACCCGCTTCCGGCAGCGTTTCGCCCCCTACGGCCTGGAGCCCAACGCGCTCACCGGCGCGTACGGCATGGCCGAAAACACCCTGATCGTCTCGCTTCGCGGGCGCCAGACGCTGGCGCTGAACAAGCGCGCGCTGGAGAACAACCTGGCGCGCGTCGAAAAGGCCCAGCCGGAGAACAGCAACCAGGCGCCGGTGGTGAGCTGCGGCAAGCCCATCGACGGCAACGTCGTCCGAATCGTCGATCCGGAATCCGGGCGGGCCCTCGGTGAGGGCCGGGTCGGTGAGGTCTGGCTGGACGGGCCGTCCAAGGGCGGCGGCTACTGGAACCGCCCGGAGCTGAGCGCGGAGGCCTTCGCGGCCCGCATCCCCGGCGACACCGAGCACACCTACCTGCGAACCGGCGACCTCGGCTTCGTGTACGAGGGCGAGCTGTTCGTCTGCGGCCGCAGCAAGGACCTGATCATCGTGCGCGGCGTCAACTGCTACCCCTCCGACATCGAGGGCATCGTGGAGCGGTCGGCCCCGGAGGTCCGCGGCGGCTGCGTCGCCGCCTTCTCGGTGGAACACGACGAGCAGGAAGTGCTGACCGTGGTGGCCGAGGTGCGCGGCGAGCACGCGCTACCGGATGGCAAGGCCCTGGCGCGGGCCATCCGGCGGCACGGCCACATCGACCCGCACACCATCGCGTTCGTGCCGCCACACAGCATTCCCAAGACCACGTCGGGCAAGATCAGGCGCTCCTCGACGCGCCAGCTCTGGCTGGACGGCGAGCTGCCCGTCCTGGCGGCCTACACCCATCAGCCGCACGACCGGGCCGACGCGAACCCCGGGCCGCTGGACAGGTTCCGGAATCTGATCGAGAGCTACGACCTCACCGGCGAGGAGGACTGCTCCTTCGCGGACCTGGGCATCGATTCGCTGGCGCTCGCCGAGCTGCGCGCCGACCTGCAGGCCCTGCTGGAAGAGCACGGCGCGGGTGGGCTGGCCGAGGAGGTCAACACGCGCCTGCTGCAGCGACTCACGGTGGCCGAATTCTTCCGCCTGATGCGGCAAATCGGTGAGGAGTCCGGCCAGCCGCTCGATGCGCTGCGTCAGGCGCTGGACCAGATTGCGACGGAGTACGAGGCCTACGAGGTCGCCCGGATGCGTGCGGACGCGCAGCTTCCGCTGCCGGCGCTGCCGCCGGCACGCTCGGGCGCGCCCAGCGACATCCTGTTGACGGGCGCGACCGGATTCCTGGGGCCGTTCCTTGTCAGCAGCCTGCTCGGCCGGACGTCGTGCACCGTCCACGCGCTGGTTCGCGCCACGGACTCGGCACACGGCCTGGACCGGATCGTCGCGTCGCTGCGCAAGGCGCGCCTGTGGTCGCCGGCCCTGGAAGCCGAGGTCCGCCAGCGGGTGCGCGTGGTCTGCGGCGACCTCGCCGCGCCGCAGCTGGGCATCGGTGAGCAGGGGTTCCAGAGGCTGGCCGAGAGCGTCGACGCCATCGTCCACAACGGCGCCCTGGTCAACTACGTCAGGACCTACGACGCCCTGCGGCCCGCCAACGTGATCGGGACGCACGAGCTGTTGCGGCTGGCCATGACCGCGCACCGCAAGACCTTCCACCTGGTCTCCAGCACCTTCATCTACGGGTGGAGCGTCAAGCCGGTGGTCGGGGAGTCCGACGCGAACCTGGAGATGAACGCCCTGGACTTCGGCTACTCGCAGACCAAATGGGTCGCCGAGCAGCTGGCGTTCGCCGCCCAGCGGCAGGGGCTCGACGTGCGCATCTTCCGGCCCTCGTTGATCTCACCGACCAGCGCGGGGTTCGGCAGCCAGGACGACATCCTGGTGCGCACCATGGCGTTCATGATCGAGCACGGCGTCGCCGCCAACGCGCTCAACCAGCTCAGCCTGCTGCCCGCGGACCTGATCGCCGATCACATCGTCGCGTTGATGGAGCTGCCGGCCGACGCGGGCACGGTCTTCAACATGACCGCTGACGATTACTACAACATGACCGACATCACCCGGGTCTTGACCGAGCGCTATGGCTACCGCTTCGATTACCGCGACATCCCGTCGTTTGCCGCCGAGATGAACCGTCGGTGCACGCCGCGCGATCCGATCTACCCGCTGGTGGATTTCCTCACCCGCTCGGCGGACAAGATCGCGGCGATGCGGGACAAGCGCTACGGCAACAGCCAATACCAACGTGCGCGCGCGCTGGCCGCGGTCCGCCTGCGTGAGCCGGCGCTGGCGGAGACGGTCGAGAATCTCGTCCGGTTCTTGCGCAGTGAGCGCCTGATCACCGAGGCTGAGGCCGAGGCGCAACGCAGCGCCTAGCCGTAAGGGGGTCTTCTATGTTCACCGTCGACGATCAGGCGACGGGTCCGCATGACGCGTCGCTCGACCACGAGCGGATCGTTCTGCAGGCACGTGACGTCGACTTCGACTGGGCGTCGCTGCCGTTCTACTACGTGCCCAACGAGCCCTTCACCACCCACTTCTGCAACGTGCTGCACCTGCTGCTGCCCGCCGGCGAGGAGTTCATCGTCGACGCGTTCAAGAACACGTTGCCGATGATCAAAGACGATCAACTGCTGCTGGACGTGCAGGGTTTCATCAGCCAGGAGGCCATGCACTCCCAGGCGCATTCGGGGGTGCTGGACCATTTCGCGGCCAACGGCGTCGACGTCACGCCGTTCACCGACCAGATGGCCTGGCTGTTCTCCCAACTCATCGGGGACCGGCCCGGATGGGGCCGGCGGCGACGCCAGAGCTGGCTGCTCGAGCGGGTGTCGATGGTGGCGGCCCTCGAGCACTACACCGCCATCCTGGGTGAATGGATCCTCGACACCCCGCAACACGACGCCCTCGGCACCGACCCGGTGATGCTGGACCTGCTGCGCTGGCACGGAGCGGAAGAGGTCGAGCACAAAGCGGTGGCGTTCGACACGATGAAGCACCTGCGCGCCGGCTACTGGCGCCAGGTGCGCACCCAGCTGCTGGTGACACCGGCGCTGCTGTGGTTGTTCATTCGCGGGGTGCGGTTCATGTACTCGGTCGACCCGTACTTGCCGCCGGGCACCAAACCGCGCTGGCGCGACTACTTCAGCGCGGCACGGCGTGGCCTGGTGCCCGGCCCCTTCCAGTTCCTGCGGGTGATCGGCGCCTATTACACGCCGAGTTTCCACCCCTCCAAACTTGGCGGAGTCGGGCGCGCGGTCGACTACCTGGCCCGATCACCAGCCGCCCGCGCGGCGCATTGAGCTTCCGGAGTTCGCGCGAATGACCCAGTGCAGCAACGTAATCGCTTCCGACGGCGTATCCCTTGCGGTCCACGCCCACTCGGAGATCGACCGTGGGCGCCCGACGATCTTGGCGATCCACGGCTACCCGGATAACCACCACGTGTGGGATGGGGTCGCCGAGGAGCTCGGCGGGCGCTTCAACTTCGTGGCTTTCGACGTGCGCGGCGTCGGTGCCTCGTCCAAGCCGGCGCGGCGCTCGGGATACCGCCTGCCCCAACTGGTTTCCGATATCGGCGCGGTGATCGACAGCCTCGGCGTGGACCAGGTGCACCTGGTGGCCCACGACTGGGGTTCCATCCAGGCCTGGTCGGCGGTAACCGACGACACGGTGATGCGCAAGGTCGCCTCGTTCACGTCGATCTCCGGCCCGCACCTGAACTACGCGGGCAAATTCCTGCGGTCCGCACGCACGCCCCGGGGGGTGTTCGACGTGCTCAAGCAGGCGCTGGCCTCGACGTACATCTGGTTCTTCCTGTGTCCGGGGGTGCCCGAGCTGGCGATCTGGTCCCGGGCGACCGTGGCGGTCTTCGCCGGGGTCGAACTGATCGGCCGCCCACGTGGCACCCGCCGGCAGCGCGCGGCGACCACCCGGTCGATCCGCGACTACCTCAACGGGCTCAACCTGTACCGCGCCAACATGCCGGGACCGTTTTTGGCTCCGGGGAAGCAACTGCCGGAGACGAGTGTCCCCGTGCAGGTGCTGGTGGCGCGCAAGGACTATTTCGTGTCCCCGCCCCTGCAGCGGTTCACCGGCTCGATACCGGCCCGCGGCAGGGTGATCCCGATCGAGGGCGGGCATTGGGTGGTGTCCTCCCATCCCGACGTCATCGCGCGGCTGACGTCCGAATGGGTCAACCAGGTCATCGACATCCGACAGGCATAGGAAATTCGCAGTGGCACATGCGATTTGGAGTAACAGACCCGCCGACCTGTACGGTCGCCGCAAGCGTGATCGTCTCTACACGGCGTTGTGGGGAGTCGGCACCCTCTTCGGCGGGTTGGCGTCGGCGTCGCGGTGGGACCCGTCGCGGATCGTGCCGGTGCCGCGTACCAACACAGCGCTGGTCACCAAGCGCGAACTTCTCACGCCCGACGTGGTCGCGTTGACGCTCGCCGACGCGCAAGGCGGTCTGCTGCCGTCGTGGACTCCCGGCGCGCACATCGATATCCGGCTTGCTTCGGGCCGCCGCCGCCAGTACTCACTGTGCGGTCCGCCTGGTCGGCGGACCGACTACCGCATCGCGGTGCGCCGGATCGCCGACGGCGGCGGTGGCTCGATCGAGGTGCACGACGCCTTCGACGTGGGCGACACGGTCGAGTTCGAGGGCCCCCGCAATGCGTTCTATCTCGTCACCGACGAGCGTGAGGTGTTGTTCGTGATCGGCGGCATCGGCGTGACACCCATCCTGCCGATGGTCCGGCTCGCCCAGCAGCACGGAATCGACTGGCGCGCGGTGTATGCCGGGCGCAGCCGGGAGTACATGCCGCTGCTCGACGAGCTCGTGGCGATCGCGCCCGACCGGGTAACGGTGTGGGCCGACGACGAGCGCGGCCGCATAGCCACCGCCGGCGAACTGCTGGCCGACGCCGGGCCCACGACGGCCGTCTACGTGTGCGGCCCGACCGCCATGCTCGAAGCGGTGCGTGCGGAGCGCGACCAGCACGCGAACGCGCCGCTGCACTACGAACGCTTCGGGCCGCCGCCCGTCGTCGACGGTGTCCCGTTCGAGCTGGAGCTCGCCCGCTCGCGGCGCGTGCTCAGCGTCCCGGGAAACCGCTCGGCGCTCGACGTGATGCTCGACGGCGACCCGAGGACCGCATACTCGTGCCAGCAAGGCTTCTGCGGCACCTGCAAGGTGAAAGTGCTTGCGGGGCAGGTTGATCGCCGCGGCCGCACCGTGGAGGGCGACGGCGAGATGCTGGTGTGCGTCTCCCGGGCCAAGGGCGATCGCCTCGTGATCGACGCCTGACCCGGCTGGGCATTAAGTCTCGTCCCTTGCGCATGCTCCGGTAACGTACTCTCGCTCTCGGAGAGGGCAGATCGCAGATTTGAGAATGCCGCTCTTCAGGCGAAACTGCAGCGGTTAGGTGAGGCTTAGTTATCATCGGCAGTCGGGCCGCTTGAACGCAGTCGTGTGAAGGAATGGGGCAAGGGTGACCGATACCACCACGCCAGTGGCGGAGGAATTCGACGGCCCGCCGTCGGTGTCGCTGCGGGCGCGCGGCCGCTGGCTGCGGTGGGGGCTGCTGGCGGTCTGGGGCCCCGGGCTGGTGGTGATGCTGGCCGACACCGATGCGGGCTCCTTGATCACCGCGTCGCAGTCCGGCGCCCAGTGGGGCTACCGGATGGTGCTGCCGCAGCTCATGTTGATGCCGATCCTCTATTGCGTGCAGGAGATGACGGTGCGGCTCGGCATCGTCACCAAACGCGGTCACGGCGCGCTGATCCGGGAGCGGTTCGGTCGCGGCTGGGCGTGGCTGTCGGCCTTCACGCTGTTCGCCTCGGCGATCGGGGCGTTGCTGACGGAGTTCGCCGGGGTCGCCGGGGTGGGGGAACTTTTCGGTGTTTCGCGGTGGTTCAGCATCCCGGTCGCGACCGGCGCGCTGTTGGCGTTGGCGTTCACCGGCAGCTACCGGCGCGTCGAACGCATCGGCCTGATCGTCGGCGCGGCCGAGCTGGCGTTCCTGGTCGCCATGGTGTTGGCGCGGCCGCGGCTGGACGCGCTGCTGGACGGTCTGTCCTCGATGCCGCTGGGCAACTCGTCATACCTGCTGCTGGTCGCGGCCAACGTCGGCGCCGTCATCATGCCGTGGATGGTCTTCTACCAGCAGGGCGCGGTGGTGGATAAGCGGTTGTCGGAGGCCACGATTCGGCAGGCCCGCTACGACACGGCCACCGGCGCGGTGCTGACCCAGCTCATCATGATCGCGGTGGTCGTCACCATGGCCTCGACGGTTGGCGCGCACGACGGCGGAGCTTCCCTGAACACCGTCGGCGAGATCGCCAATTCGCTGACCCCCTACCTGGGCCGCACCGGCGGGACGGTCCTCTTCGGGTTGGGAATGCTCGGCGCGGCGCTGGTCGCCGCGATCGTCGCATCGCTCGCCGGAGCATGGGGGCTTGCGGAGGTCTTCGGGTGGCGGCACACGCTCAACGAGCGGCCCAACCGTGAGACCGCCAAGTTCTACATCACCTACGGGCTCGCCCACGTCGTCGGCGCCGTGCTCGTCCTGGCCAGCGTCGACCTGGTGAACCTCGCCGTGGACGTCGAAGTGATGAACGCCCTGCTGCTGCCGATCGTGCTGGGATTGCTGTTGGCGCTGGAGGCCAAGGCGCTGCCCGAGCAGTGGCGCATGCGCGGGCCGCACAAATACATCACCTGGGTTCTGTGCCTCGTTGTCATGGGCTTCGGGCTCTACATGGTTCCGCAGGCGCTGGGCTTGACCTAAGACGTCCTATTCGTCGTGGTGCGCCGGGTAGGCGTGCACAAGTGCGCTGTTGAGCTTGGGCACCGCGTGAGTCAGCTCGTGTTCGGCGTCATGAGCGATGCGGTGGGCGTCCTCGAGGCTGGTGTTGGGATCGATGTCGAGTTCCGCGTCGGCGTGCAGTTGGTGACCTATCCAGCGCAT
Source organism: Mycobacterium sp. 852002-51613_SCH5001154 (assembly GCF_001667425.1). Taxonomy (NCBI): domain Bacteria; kingdom Bacillati; phylum Actinomycetota; class Actinomycetes; order Mycobacteriales; family Mycobacteriaceae; genus Mycobacterium; species Mycobacterium sp. 852002-51613_SCH5001154. The sequence goes on from NZ_LZII01000069.1 coordinate 49,258, forward strand.
CCGGATGCTGCGCACGCTGCGGACACCCGGCCGGGCGGCAAGGCACGCCTCGGCGGTGTCGACGAGGCTCGGGTCCACCGCATCCATGAGCCGGCGGAAGATGTCGCGCACGGCGCGGTACAGCACGGCCACGATCGCCACCGTGATGATCATGCCGACCACCGGGTCCGCAATCGGGTAGCCCAGAGCGACGCCGATCGCCCCGAAAAGCACTGCCAGCGAGGTGAATCCGTCGGTCCGCGCGTGTAGGCCGTCGGCGACGAGGGCGGCCGAGCCGATCCGGCGGCCGACCCGGATCCGGTAGCTCGCGACGCCCTCGTTGCCGAGGAAGCCCACGATGCCGGCCACCGCGACCCAGGCGACGTGCTCGACGGCGACGGGGTGGATGAGCCGCAGGACGGCCTCGTAGCCGGCGATGATCGCCGACAGGGCGATCATGCCGATGACGAACAAGCCCGCGATGTCCTCGGCGCGCCCGTAGCCGTAGGTGTATCGGCGGGTTGGCGCACGTCGGCCCAACGAGAACGCGATCCAGAGCGGGACCGCGGTCAGCGCGTCCGAGAAGTTGTGAATGGTGTCGGCCGCCAGGGCGATTGAACCGGACACGACGGCGATGACCACCTGCATGGTGGCGGTCGCGGCCAGGCCGATCAGGCTGATCTTGACCGCCCGGATGCCGATGGAACTGGATTCCAGCGCGGTGTCGACGCTGTCGGCGGCGTCGTGGCTGTGCGGGACGAAAAGGTGGGCCACGATGCCGCGGAGTCCATGGGCGTGGTCGTGACCAGGCCCATGGTGGTGGTGGTGGTGGCCGCTCTCCACGGTCATCACCACGCTGCCCGCTTACCTGCATGCATACGCAGATAATAAGGCACTCAACTGGCCCACGCGAGCGCGATATGGCTAGACCTTCCGCCCGGCCATGACAAGGACGATGATCGTGACTGACGGCAAAGGAGGCTCAGATCATGATGCTCAATAGATTCGCCGCCTGGACCGGGCTCATGTCCACACTGCTCGCGTTCGCCGCGCTGCCGATGGCCCTCTTTGCGGCCGGCTCCGGCCATCCGGGTTGGGCGATGGTGGCGGCCGCCGCGTTGCTGTCCTGCGTAGGTCTCGGCGCCGGTGTGGTTGCGGCGGTCGTGCACTACGACCACCGACATCACCGAAGCACGCCCCACCTCTTCTAGCGGCTTCGACGCGTCATCGCCCGAATGGGTTCGGGCGCAACCACATCTGTTCGCATTCGCGACGGTGTCGATGACCTAACAGTTGATATGGGGAATACATCCGGTGTCGCCATGTGGACCGTCGAAGTCCCGCGTGGGCTGACTCGTTGCGGGCGCTCCCGGACCGTCTTTGGCCGGGGGTGCCGGCGCAACGGTGGAGGTCGGGGTTGCCATCGGTGTGGTGGTGTTGCTGAGCACTTCGCCGCCGCCGAAACCTGCCGCCAAAGTCAGCACCGTTGCACCGCTGAACAGCACGATCGCCTTTCTCGCTCGAGATTTCATCAGAGTCTCCGTTCTCTGTTGCGCGTAACCCTCAGTGTGCGAGCTCATACCCCAAGGGGGTAGGGGCTTAAGTCCTCTGCGCCCACGAGTGTCAAGGGGCACGCCGGATCGAGACCACCCAGGGCGGCCCGCATCAGGGTCTGGCTGGCGGCGAATCGCTTTGATGGGCTTGCAGCCGAGAGAGACCGTCGTGCATTCCGCGGGCGATTTGACCGGGAACATCAGCACTGGGATCCGGTGGCGACGGGCAATGACAGCTCAGGTTGCTGAACGGGCCGGGGTCACCGCTGGTCGCTGGCGCTAGCTCGACCCCGGCGCCGAGGACGACGCTGATGCTGATAAAGAGTCTCGTAATCACCTGGTAATGACTCACTTACAGCCTGAGTCCGCGAGTCTGCGGCAGCAAGATTCGGCCGCTTCCATGCCGGCAACCATACCCCCGTAGGGTAATGACGTCAACGTTGTGGCCGCAAGCATCGATAAACCAGTCAAGGCCTCGACGCGGGGTCGAGGCCTTGAACTGAAGGTGACTAATCGTTACACGTGCACGCGGGGTGACCGCAGGTGCAGCCGCCCGCCCGGGTGCAGGCGGAGTCCCCACAGGTGCAACCGGTGGATTTGCAGTGGCAGGTATCTGTCTCGTTCATACCGAGGACTATACCCCCGTAGGGTATCAAACGCAAGAGCATTTTTGCGCGGCCGATGTTATTGAGTTGTGCTGTCGCAGCTGAGGACTCGGGAGCACGGTCAGTGGGGTGTGCCACCGCTCGGCGGGGTATCTCGCTGCCCGAGTGCACCCAGGGTCCGCACCGCTCCCACGGCGAGCACTGTCTGCCGCGAACCCCGAAGCTCCGCCGCGAGGTCGTGTTCGAGCGCCGGAACCTCTAATTCCCGACGGCGCAACCGCCGATCCAGCGCAGCGATGAACAAGCCCTCACCCTCGCGACGGCACCCGAGAACGGCACGTTCGGTCATCACGTCCCGCGTCAGGGCGGCGGCCGGACACGACGCGACAACCTCCAGCGAGGCCCGCATGTCCAGCGTCGTGGTCAACCCGCACGACGGCGAGGCACCGATCCCGACGATGCCGGCCACCGTGATCCCGGAACGCTGGTAGTCGGCAACGTCGCGGGCGACCTGCCGCGCCAAGCGCCGATAGACGAGGCGGGTCCACAGCACGAAGGCATGCAGCAGTGGGCCGCGCAGTGGATACAGCCATCCGCCCTTGGAGTGGTGCAGGTGCAGGCTGTGGGGCTTCAATACCCCGCCCCAGGCCAGCCGCTCCGGGCACGGCAGCTGATGAATTCCGTAACCCGCGTTCATCAGCTCCTCGACCACCTCCGGCACGGCACCAGGTCGGGTGGCGCCGCCGGCGTAACGGGTGTTTTCGTTCAGCAGGCAGTGCGAGACCAGCACAACCCGTCGGCCGCGTTCGTCGTGGAGTTGGTCGAGCAGCAACTGCGGTCGTCTGCCACGCATACCGAGAGCATCGACATCCGCTTGACCGTTCAGTAGGGGCCAAGGTCACCGAAGGGTGGTCCTCTTGGTTCTGGTGGGGCGGCGCGGCCACGGGCAGATTGAGACCACGTTGTACCGACTCAGAGCGGAACCGGTGTGTCAGCGTTTGAGGAAGTGTCCTTCGAGTCCGGCGGGGTGCGGTGCGCGGCCGACCTCTACCGGCCCGCCCAAGCGGGCGACAGGCTCGCCTGTGTGGTGATGGGACACGGCGGCAGCGCCACCAAGCGCCTCGGTCTGCCCGCGTACGCGGAGAAGTTCACCGCGGCGGGCCTTGCGGTGCTGGCGTTCGATTACCGGCATTTCGGAGCCAGCGGCGGCGAGCCTCGGCAAGTCATCGACGTCGCCGAACAACGAGACGACTACCGGGCGGCGGTGCGATACGCACGCGGCCGTGACGACCTCGATCCGCGTCGAATCGGCTTGTGGGGGACGTCCCTCAGCGGTGGTCACGTGCTGGCGGTCGCCGCCACGGATCCCGAAATCACCGCCGTGGTGACGCAAGTCCCGCTGATCGACGGCTGGCACCGCGGCCGCGGGCTGCGCGAGCGGCTCAGCTGGGACGTCACGCGGCGGACGCTGCAATTCACCGTCGCAGCGGTGCGCGACGCTGTTGGCGCGAAGTGGGGCCGGCCGCCGTATCTGGTTCCGGTGGTTGCCGATCCCGGCGAGACCGCGGTGTTCACGGAGCCCGAGGCGAAAGCCGCGTTCGAGGCGCTGGGCGGCGAAGCCGTCGGCTGGCGCAATGCGCTGGCTCCCCGCATGCTGTTCGCGTTGCCGCGTTACCGCAGCGGAACCGCGGAGAAACTGCACATGCCCGTCCTGATGTGCGTGGGGGACCACGACCTGCAAGCGTCGCCCAGGTTCGCCGTACGCATCGCGTCAGCAATGAATAACGTTGAACTGCACCGCTATCCGGTCGGGCACTTCGACGTCTACACGGGCACTCTCTTCGAGGCGATCAGCTCGGTCGAGACGGAGTTTCTGCGCCGCCACCTGACACGGGACCCCTGACGAGGTCAGGACCAGGGCCCAGGGAAATGGCCGTCCTGGTCTTGCACCATCACGATGTCCTTGCAGTCCCCGTTCAAGGCCGCGGCATTCTCACCGCGGCACACCAGCGTCCAGCCCGATATTCGCGTGAAGGGCCGAACGGACCAAGTGGTCGCAATCGGATCGGTGGCGGGCAGGGCGAGCACGGCAAACGTATTGCCGGCGTTGGTGATGTAGAGGTGGTCTTCGAAGAACGCCACCTTGGCAATCGACATCTTCTTCGCGTCGTCCTGCGTCTTCAGATAATCCCACTGCTGGCTGCGCAGGTTCCACACCCCGAAGCCGAACGCGGAGTTGTCCGAATCATGGCCATCGACAAACAATTTCCCATCGGACAACGTCGCGGATAGCCCGCCACCGGGGATGCGGTCGGAGTCACCGATCTTGATGACGGCTTTGGCGTTCAGGTCATAGAACATCGTCGACAGCACCGGGGGATTGTAAGAATCCCAGTGCGTGATCTGGACCAGTTTGTTTGGGCCATCCGTCAATTCGGCATCCACACTGCGGATGTCGTTGTCCTGATAGATCGCCTCCCCGCTGGGCCGGCGCAGCTCGGCGCCCGACGTCTTGCCGGCGTCGGTGTTGCGTTGAAACGCGACGACGTCCTGCCAGGCACGCCCGGATTGTGGGTCGGTCCATGGCATCGACAGGTCGGCGCCGGAGAGGAGCACGGTCCGGGGCGGTGACGTGGCGCCGTGCCCGTCGGTGAAGGCGTTGGTCCACGCCACACCCGCCGCGGTCGAGGCGAGCCCCCAGTCCTTCGCCGCGGCGAACTTGAGGTCGGGGGTCGGCGGCTGCAGTTCTTTTGTCGCCAACGGTTGACCCGCCTTGAAGTCGTAGGCGTACGCGGTCGCCTTGGTGACTGCGGGTTGTTGCGCCTGGGCGGGTTTGACGGTCGTGACGATGTAGACGACCCTCATGTCGTCCGCCGTGCCCGTCAGCGCGCAGACGGCGCCGGTGAGGTTCTCGCCGGCGGTGACCGCCGGAACGGCCGGCGCGATGTATTGACCGGTTTTCGGATCGAAGATTTTCGGTCGGATGTCCTCGATCGCGGATTTGCTCGTCGAAAGTCTGTCAGGGCAACCGAAGTACGCCGTTCCGCCATAGCTTTTCCAATCCTTCTCCAGCGGACCCGTTATCGCCGCCGGCGATGGGGCCGCGCTGGTAGCGGTTTTCGACGGAGAAGTCGAGGTGGTCGGGGTTGCCGCTGGCGGGGACGCGGTTTCCGAACAGGACACGGCGGCCAGGCAGATGACCGATGCGACGAGGGCAAGCCCGCATTTGGGCACAGTTTGCCCCGTGAAAGCCCACATCGGAAAACCCCCGTTAAGTTCGTGTAACCAACGAGCGTAAGGCGGGCCGGGACTAACCGCGACTTGTGTCAGGCGGTCTTCGTCACACCAGGCCCGCGACCGGCTACCGGTCGAACTCGATGGGCAGGCTCTTCGGTCCGCTGAGGCTCACCATCGGTTTCCACGGGACCGGTCCCGCGGTGCGGGGGTTGAGCAGGCGGCCCGCGATGACGTTGAGCGCCTCGGCGATCTCGCGGCGGGCCAGGTTGGCGCCCAGGCAGTAATGCATGCCGCCGCCGAAGGTCAGGATGGGCGGCGCCCCCTCACGCGTGATGTCGACCCGGTCTGGCTCGTCGTACACCGCCGGGTCGCGGTTGGCCGCGGCCGTGTTCACCAGGACCATCGTGCCGGCGGGAAAGAGGTAGCCGTCCAGCTCGGCGTCCTCGACCACCAGGCGAAGGGTCCCGCACGCGATCGGCGAGTGGCGCATGGTCTCCTCGACCGCGCGCATCGCCAGTTCGGGGTGCTCCTTGAGCAGGCCCCATTGCTCCGGGTGCTCGCAGAGGACGTGTACCGAGGCGGCCACCTGGTTCCGAGTGGTGTCCGTGCCCGCCAGCAGGAGGCCGCCCGCGAGCATCCGCAGCTCGGCGGTGTTCAGCCGGTCGCCTGAAAAAGTAGGGTCCTCGGCGCGAATCAGGTCGGAGAGCAGGTCATCGGTCAAGCTGTGCCGCCGCCGCGCGACCATGTCGTCGACGTAGGCGTCGAGCTGGTGCCAGGCGTTCATGACGACGGGTTCGACCGCGCGCAGGTCGACGCTGAAGCTGAAGGCCTTGAAGACGTCGTCCGCCCACAACGAGAACTGCTGCCAGTCCTCGCGCGGAGCGCCGAGCAATGCGCAGATGATCGGGACGGGGTAGGGGCGGGCGAGGTCGGTGACGACGTCGCAGCTGCCCGCGTCGATGACCGTGTCCACCAGTCCGTTCATCACCTCGACCATGGTGTCGTGCAGCCGCATGGTCGCGCGGGGCGTGAACGCCTTGGACGTCAGGCTGCGCAGCCGATGGTGTGCGTCGCCTTCCAGGCACAGCAGGCTGTTGATCACCTTGTCCCACAAGGGGCCCGACGTGACGCCCTGGACGAGCAGGTTGATCCCCGGCGGGATGTGGAATCGGGCGTCGCGAAGGACGGAGCGGACGAGGTGGTAGGAGAGGACTTCGGGTCCGTGCGGTCCGATGGCGACGGGAGCCTGCCGTTGCGCCGCCTGGAGGCGGGGATAGACGTCGGCGGGGGTTTCTTCGGCGCCATAGGTCAGCGTCGGCAGATCGGCATCGAAAACGCTTGTGGGAGCGGTACCGACGGTCATGACGGTCTCCTCGAGGCCGCGCGAGCGATCCGTTCGCGACAACTTTCACACAATGTATGGCCGTACCGATTGGGTGTCAACGATCTCGCGCCTTCTCGGGCTAACGGGCCATACAAATTAAAAGGCGTGTGTGGCCGTGTGGTTCGACGCCTACCCGTGTCTCATGCCGCGAACCAGTTGGCTGCCGATCAGCCCGGCCGCGAACACCCCGCCGGTGACTCCCGAAATGAGCAGCGGCAGTTGACCATTCGCACCCCAGAGGAAGCCCGCCCACAACCCCGCCACCAGGACGGCCAGTCCGATGCCGCCCTGGAACAAGCCCTGCGCGCTGGCCTGGTGCTCCGGGTCGACCAGCCCCGAAATCCAGGCCTTCCCGACGCCGTCGGTGCACCCGGTGAACAGCCCGTAGGCGCCGATCAGCAGCCACGCCGTCACGATGTCGGTGGTCAGTCCCAGCCCGATGTAGCCGATCGCGAAGAATGCCAGGCCGAGGCCGAACAACGCCGGCCTGCCGATGCGGTCGGCGAGCGATCCGGCCGGGTAGCTGGCCAGGGCATACACCGCGTTGTACCCGACGTATGCCAGGATCACCCCCACCACCGAGAAACCAATCTCGTTCAGCCGCAACAACAGCAGGGCGTCGGGAAAATTCGCCACGCTGAACAGCACGAGGACTGCGGTCACCCGCCAATACGGCCGCGGCAACGAGCGCACGCCGGCCCACATCGATTGCTGCGCTCGCGGGGCGCGACTGCTGCGCTCGCGCACGAGGAAGACGAGCGCCACGGACAGGACGGCGGGCACGATGGCGACATACAGCAACGGCGCGATCCGGTGGTCGAGCAGCTCATAACCCACCAACCCGAGCAGCGGACCAAAGACGGCGCCGAAGGTGTCCATCGCGCGGTGGAAGCCGAAAACCCGGCCGCGCAGGGCGTCGTCCACATCGTCGACCAGCAGCGCGTCCCGCGGCGCACCGCGCACGCCCTTACCGAGCCGGTCGACGACGCGACCCGCGAGCACGCCCGGCCACGCCCCGGCCACCGCGATGATCACCTTGCCCAGCGCCGCCATGCCGTACCCGGTGGCGATCAACGGGCGCCGCGCGAACCTGTCGCCGAGCGGACCCGAGGCGAGCTTTGTCAGCGAGGCGGCGCCCTCGGCCGCGCCCTCGACGGCTCCCACCACCGACGGCGGCGCACCCAGCACCGCGGTCAGGTAGATCGGCAACAGCGGATACAACAGCTCACTGGCCGTGTCCTGCAGAAACGAGACCCCGGAGAGCACCCGGACGTTGCGAGTGAGCCAGCGGGGCCCCACGTCGGGTTCACTCTGTGGCACGAAGCCGGACCATCCGTGTCGTCGACGTCTCGTCCAATTCGACGGCATCGGACCGCGAACGCAGGAAATCGCTGAATGACCGGAATCCCAAGGACCTTTCGCTGAACGACGGGTCCATCCGCTTCATCTGTGCCTTCACTGCCGAATTGTGCAGCCAGTCGACGTCGTCCTTCTCCAGGCCGATCTGCAGCGCACGCGTCAGCAGCGCGGTGGCGGCGGCCTGCGGATCGGGTGGCTCCGGCTCGTCGGGCTGCTCCGGCTTGGCGCGCCCCGCACGCTGCTTGGACGGCTTTGCGTCCGCCTCGGCGCCCGCGGCCTGCGGTTCGAGCGCCGGCACCCCTGGCAGCGAGTCATAGATGACGAACTCGTCGCAGGCCGCCGCCAGCGCCCGGCTCGATGCGCCGGCCACCCCGATGCCCACGACGTAGCGGCCGAGCCTCTTGCAGCGCTGGGCCAGCGGGATGTAGTCGGAGTCACCGGCCACGACCACCACGTGGGTGAGGTCGGGCAGGCGGAACATGTCCTCGACGGTGTCGACGGCCAGCCGGATGTCGGCGCCGTTCTTGCCGTAGGCCGCGGCGGGGAACAACTGCACCAGGTCGACCGCGCGGGCCACCAGCTGCCCGCGGTACCCGGCGTTGATATCCGCCGACCAGTCCGCATAGGCGCGGGTGAGCACCAGGGTCCCGAACGACGACGCGAAGTCGAGAATCGCGCCGACGTCGACGGTGGCCCGGTCCAGCCGCTCGGAATACTGCTCGAGGCCCTTGGCTTTGTCGCGCTGAAACGAGCTTCGGCCGTTGACCTGGTCGTATCGGGAGATCACGATGTTGTCGAAGTCAAGGTAGACGGCCACGCGGGCCGCAACCGGTTCGGTCATGGACTAAATCATTGCTGAGGCGCCGGGCACTGGACGGGCCGGATGCGTTTTCCGTCACGATTCGCCCGATTGCGGCCGTAACCGAGGCGAGAGCGGGTATCCCGGTGCAATGAACGAGTTGAAGTATCTGGAGCTGCACGGCGATCGCGTCGCTTACCGCGACGAGGGCGACGGCGAGGTGCTCCTACTCATCCACGGGATGGCCGGAAGCTCGGAGACGTGGCGATCGGTGATACCGATGCTGTCGAAGAAGTTCCGGGTCATCGCCCCCGACCTGCTCGGCCATGGGGAGTCGGCAAAGCCGCGCACGGACTATTCGCTGGGCGCCTTCGCGGTGTGGCTTCGTGACCTGCTCGACGAACTCGGCGTCAGCCAGGCCAGCCTGGTCGGTCAGTCGCTCGGCGGCGGGGTCGCGATGCAGTTCGTCTACCAGCACCCCGACTACGCCAAGCGGTTGATTCTGATCAGCAGCGGCGGCCTGGGCCCCGACGTCGGCTGGGTGCTGCGGCTGCTCTCGGCGCCCGGCGCGGAGCTGGTGCTGCCGATCATCGCCCCGAAGCCCGTCCTCGCCGTCGGCAATCGGCTCAGGTCGTGGTTGCGGGGCGCCGGCATTCAATCGCCGCGCGGCGCCGAGATGTGGAGCGCTTACTCGTCGTTGTCCGACGGCGAGACCCGGCAGTCGTTCCTGCGCACGCTGCGATCGGTGGTCGATTACCGGGGCCAGGCGGTCAGCGCGCTCAGCAGGCTGCGGCTGCGCGAGGACTTGCCGGTCATGGCGATCTGGGGCGAGCGTGACGCCATCATTCCCGTCGATCACGCGTACGCCGCACACGAGGCACGTACCGATGCCAGGCTGGAAATCCTGCCCGACGTCGGCCACTTCGCGCAGGTCGAAGCGCCGAACCAGGTGGTGGAGCTGATCGAGGACTTCATCGCGACTGGCGACCGCCGTCAAACGGAGAGCACTCAGCTGCAGAGCTAAGCATCGCTTCGGTGCGCACTCCGGTCGTAAAATTGCGGTGATGCGCACTGCCCCGCCTACCGCGCTTCCGCCGGGGCCCCGGCTGCCCCGGGCGGTGCAGGCCGCGTTGATGCTGCACCGTGGGTCGCACTTCGTCGCCGCCTGCCGCCGTCGTTATGGGAGCGTGTTCACGCTGCGGGTAGCGGGCATGGGCACGCTGGTGTATCTAGCCGACCCGGCAGACATCAAGACGGTGTTTGCCGGTGACCCGCACGTCTTCCATGCCGGCGAAGCGAATTCGATTCTGAGCGGGTTGCTCGGCGATACCTCTCTTCTGGTCGTCGACGAGGACGTCCATCGGGATCGCCGCCGTCTGATGCTGCCGCCGTTCCATCGCGACGCCGTCGCACGCCAGGCAGGACTGATGGCCGAGATCGCGGCGGCGAACATCGCGGGGTGGCCGGTGGGGGAGACCTTCGCGGCCGCGCCCAAGATGTCGGAGATCACCCTCGAGGTGATCCTGCGAACGGTCATCGGCGCCACGGACCCGGCCCGGCTCACCGCGCTGCGTGAAATCATGCCGCAGCTGCTCACCGTGGGTTCGTGGGCGACGCTGGCACTGGCGAAGCCGGAGCTGCAGCGCTACCTCCCATGGCGGGGATTGCGTCGGCGAATGGCCGAAGCCGACCGCCTGCTCTACGCCGAGATCGCCGAGCGCCGCGCCGACCCCGACCTGGCCGGGCGCACCGACGTGCTGGCCATGCTGGTACGCGCCGACGACGGCGGGCGCACGATGTCCGATCGCGAGCTGCGGGACCAGCTGATGACGTTGCTGGTGGCCGGCCACGACACCACCGCCAACGGGTTGTCCTGGGCGCTCGAGCGGTTGACCCGCCACCCGGCCATATTGGCCAAGGCCGTGCTGGCGGCCGAGGCCAGCGCCGCGGGCGATCCGGCCGGCGACGAGTATCTCGACGCGCTGGTGAAGGAGACGTTGCGGATCCGTCCGGTGGTGTTCGACGTGGGGCGGGTGCTCACCCAACCAGCCGACGTCGCCGGCTACCGGCTGCCGGCCGGGGTCATGGTGGCGCCGGGAATCGGGCTGGTGCACACCAGCGCCGCGGTGTATCCGGACCCGGACCGGTTCGATCCGGATCGCATGCTGGGCGCCACCCTGACACCGACGACGTGGTTCCCCTTCGGCGGCGGCAACCGCCGCTGTCTGGGCGCCGGCTTCGCCATGGTCGAGATGCGCGTGGTTTTGCGCGAGATTCTGCGCCGGGCCGAGTTGCGCACCACCACCGCGGCCGGCGAACGGCAGAAGCTGAAATTCGTTGTCCTGATACCGCATCGCGGCGCGCGCATCCGGCTCCGTGCGCTCAGGGTCGTCCCCGCCGCGGCGCCTTCGGCGACGGAGACACCGGCGCGGTAGCTATATGCCGTAGTCGGGCAGCTCGAAATCGTCGCGCACGCCGCCCGCGAAAACCGTTGCCAGCGGGGCGAAGTTCATGGTGTGCAGCGCCATGTTGCGCAACCACAGCCCGAGTCGGGTGCGGGTGGCGAAGAACCCGGTGTAGCGGACAGCACCCGCTTGCTTGTTCGCGATGAAGGGACGCAGGCGGGCTTCATAGGCATCGAACGCGCGGCGATGGTCGCCATCGGCGCGGGCGAGTTCGCCGGCCAGCACGTACGCCTCGGTGATGGCCAGACCGGTGCCCTCGCCGCCCAGCAGCGAAATGCACCCGGCCGCATCGCCGATCAACAACACCCGGCCACTCGACCAGCGGTCCATCCGAATCTGGCTGACGACGTCGGAGTACAAATCGTCGGCACCGTCGAGCGCGGCCAGCATGTCGTGGGCTTCCCAGCCGCAGTCGCCAAAGGTGTTGCGCAGCTCCTCTATTGGGTCCACACCGGCGACGCCGTGTTCGGCGCGGAAGATGAACAGGAATGTCGTACGGTCGCCGCGCAGCGCGAAACGCGCCAGCTGGCGCCCGGGGGCGGCGTAGGTGACGTAGACCAGTTCGTCGCGCGGCCGGTAGCCGTCGACCACGCAGGCCGCGACCTTGCATCCCAGATAGTGCTCGAACTGCCCCTCGGGCCCGAAGACCAGACGGCGCACGTTGGAATGCAGTCCGTCGGCGCCGATCAGCAGGTCGAATTCGCGTGTGCCGCCGCTGTCGAGGGTGAGTCGGACACCGTCACCGTGCTCGTCGACGGCGGCGATGCTGTCGCCGAACATCGTTTCGACCTTGTCCTCGATGGTGGCGTACATGGCCGCGGCCAGGTCGCCGCGGGGCAGGCTCGTGTAATCGGCGCCTAGGAGCCGGCGAAACACGTCCACCTTCACGTCCGCCTTGACCTCGCCGCGCGAGCCGACCGAACGCAGCCGTTCCATCTCGTACCCCGCTTCGCGGATCGGCTCCTCGATGCCCATGCGCTTGGCCACTTGGTAGCCGACACCCCAGAAGTCGATCATGTAGCCGCCGGTGCGGAAGTGCGGTGCCTGCTCGATCAGCGTCGGCGTGTGGCCGGTGCGATGCAGCCAGTGGGCGAGCGCCGCCCCCGCGACGCCGGCACCGCTGATGGCGATTCTCATGGTTGTCTCTACGCTCGCACCCATTGCCATGCGGCGTCTAGCCGCTCACGGTCGAAGGTTCGCGACTCGCCGCGCGTCAGCAATGCGGCGGCGACGTCGACGCACGCCGGCGACCATGTCCATTCGACGGCCGGTGAGTGCGACGCCGGGTTCAGTGGGCGACGGGGGTACGCGCGCCCCGGTAGTCGACCTGCCAGTGCTTGATGCCGTTGATGAACGACGACCGCAGCCGCTCGGGGTTCGCCAGCGGAGTCAGGTCGGGCAGGTGATCGGCGAGGGCGTTGAACATCAGGTCGATCGTCATGCGCGCCAGGTTTGCGCCGATGCAGTAGTGCGCTCCGGTGCCGCCGAATCCGACGTGCGGGTTCGGGCTGCGCAAGACGTTGAAGGCGTAGGGGTCGTCGAAGACTTCTTCATCGAAATTGGCCGACCGGTAGAACAGCACCACGCGCTGGCCCTTGCCGATCCGGACACCACCGAGCTCGGTGTCCTGGCACGCGGTGCGCTGAAAGGCCGTGATCGGTGTGGCCCAACGGATTATCTCGTCGGCGGCCGTCTTGGGCCGGCGTGCCTTGAACAACTCCCACTGTTCCGGATAGTCGGTGAAGGCCATCATCCCCTGCGTGATGGAGTTGCGGGTGGTCTCGTTTCCGGCGACGGCCAGGGTGACCACGAACATTCCGAATTCCGCCTCGGACAGGTGCTGGCCCTCGGCATCGGCATGTATCAGGGTGGTGACAATGTCGTCACCGGGATCCTCGCGCTTGCGTGCGGCCAATTGCATTGCATACCACATCAATTCGCCCGCTGAGGTAAGCGCGTCGTTACCGGCGAACTCCGGGTCGTCGCTGCCGATCATGTTGTTGGTCCAGTCGAACAGCTTGTCGTAATCCTCCTGCGGAACCCCGAGTAGCCCGGAAATGGCCTGCAGCGGCAATTCGCAGGCGACCTGACGGACGAAGTCGCCCGACCCGGCCGCCGCGGCTTCGGTCACGATGCGCCGCGCCCGCTCCGATAGCTCGGCCCGCAACCGCTCGACCGCGCGGGGCGTGAAGGCCCGCGAGACGATCTTGCGCAACCGGCTGTGCTCGGGGTCGTCCATCATGATCATCGACGCCCGTCCGGCCTCAATCTGGCCGGCCGCCAAGTCGTCCCGGTAACGCGGGACGATCGACTTGGTCGCGGACGAGAAGACCTCGCTGCGCAGCGAGACATCGCGGATGTCGCGGTGCTTGGTGACCACCCAGTAGCCCCCGTCGCCGAACCCGCCGGCGTCGGGCGCCTGCTCGTTCCACCAGATCGGCTCCGTCGCGCGCAGTTCGGCGAACTCCTGCACCGGCAGCCGCTGGGCATAGATATCGGGATCGGTGAAATCGAAGCCCGGCGGGAGGTTCGGTGTGGCCATCGGACTTCTCCAGAGACGTGCCTCTTGGGATCGGTAGCAAACTCGACATGTCTTACTGCCAGCACCATAAAGCCGAGCCTGGAAGAAAAGAAGCCTTCATGAAGATCATTGTGATCGTGGCGGCCGGCCTCGCCGCCGGCGCGGTGGTGGCGGCCGGTTGCGCGCAGGCCGAGATCGCCGCGGCGCCCGTCCCGAGCCAGTTCTACCCCTTGGCACCGGGCGGGCAGTCCGATCCGGAAGCCGATGTCGACGAGCTGCAGCGGCAGGTGGCTGAGCTGCACGACAACTGGGACAACCTCACCCCGCCGCAGCGACAGCAACGGCTGACGCAGCTGCAGCGGCAGGCCACCACGGTGTCCAACGAGGTGCAAAACCTCCCGCCGGCGCAACGGCCCGGGGTGGAAATGCGACTGTTGCAAACCACGTTCACGTTGTTCGACCTGGTGCGAAAGGCCCAGGGGCCCAATCAGCCCTGCTACTTTCCCGCGTGCCTGCCCGGCCTTTGACCGCCCTCAGCCCCGAATCGGGCTGGGCGCCTTGGCCGTTTCGCGCCCGCCCAGGTTGGTCGCCGCGGTCACGACGGCTCGCTCGATCTGGCGCAACGCGTGCACCGCGGTGAGGAATCGCCGGGTATCTGGCCCCGGTTGGCCCGACGATCCCGTCTCGCCGTCTCGCTGCCGGGCCAGGGTTTCGGCGGCGTCGAGGTCGTCGGCGGCCGAGACGATGGTCGGCGCGCGGCCACTGCCGATCGCGGCGGCCAGCGCGTCGATGTTGCGCCGCGTCTGGGCCGCGGCGGCCGAGAACGTGTCGGCAAGGGGCTGCGACCCCACCGGGTCCTGATACTGCTCGCTGCTGCGGGCCAGGCTGCGGCCGTACCGGTCGCAGGCCGCGAAGATGCGCAACGCCCGGCGAATGCTGCGCCGGCCCGCGAGGCCGGCGACCCCCGCCAGCAGCGGCTTGGCGGTGACGCGGAACTGCTGCAGGTCCCGGTCGAGCTGGCGTGCCTGCTCCGACGGGCTGACGCTCTCGTCCTCACCGAACATGGTCGCGGCGGACACCTCGATCAGGGCCGACAGGCTAGCCAGAAAGGTGCGGGTGTCGTCACGGATCGCGGCCCTGGTGTGCGTGGGCAGCACGACGATGGCCACGGTCACTCCGATGACCGCACCGAGCGCGGTCTCTTCGATCCGCAACATCAGTACGCCGAACGAGAATTGGCCGAGCAAGCCGTACAGCAACGCCAGCATCGTGGTGATCCAGAAGGTCATCAAGCTGTAGGTGACCGTCATGAAATAGAAGGCGCAGAACAGGCACACGAAGATACCGGCGAGCGCGGCCGTTCTGTCGCCGGCCAGCAACGTGGCCACCAGCACACCGCAGGGCACGCCGAGCAAGGTGCCGAGCAGGCGTTGCCAGCCTTTCGTCAGGGTTTCGCCCCACGAGTTGGTGCCGGCGAAGATGACGAACGCGGCGATCACCGCCCAATACCAGCGCGCCGGCGACACCAATTCGCCGGCGACGATCGCCAGCGACGCGGCGACGGCGACCTGGATGGCCTGCCGCGTGGTCGGTAACAGGCCCGCCGGCTGCGACGGTTCGGCGGCCTCGTCCGGGGGCGCGTCCTCGGCGGCCGGCGGCCGCTCGCTACCCCCGGTTTCCACGCCGCCGGTACCCCCGGCGGCCGCGCGGTCGACGATGGTCCGCACGTCGGAAGTCGCTGTCGCGGCGTTGATTACAGCCAGGGCGAGGCGGCGCACGGCGGTGCTGTCCGGGTCGGCGTCGGCGGGGCCGCACTGCTCGTTCAGCAGCCGCTGCGCTTGGGCGGCGGCCTGTCGAAGGCCGCCCGGTTCGGGGAGGCGGATGGCGCGCGCGAGCCGCGCGAGCGCGTCGACGAGCTCGGCCCGCGTTTGGCTTGGTATGGCGTCCGGGTTCTCCGCGGTCAGCGCCGCCGCCCGGCGCCCGGCCGTGGCCACCCATTCGATGGCGAGCTCGGCGTCCAGCAGCCACGGCGCCAACTGTTCGGCGGTGACACCCGGCCACAGCATGGCGGGGTCGGCATTGTCCTCGATCTGGCTCTGCACCATCAGGGCGGTCTCGTTGAGCCGGAGGGTGCGCGCACGCATGCGACGCCGGCGCCGATCGTCGAGGCGGCCGGTACGCACGGCTTCGGCCGTGGTGTCGACCACGATCGCCATCCGGGCCCGCAGCGCCCGGACGGTGTCCCGCAGCACGCGCTCCGGTCGATCGGGCATGACGTAGGTGGTCATCACGAATGTGCAGACCGTGCCCACCGCGACCGCCCCGATCATCCACGGCAGCTCCGAGATGCGCGCTCGCAGATACAAGGTGAAGAAGTAGGACATGAATGCGACCATGCCCAGCGCCCGGCCGCGCGCCCCGAAGCGGCGAATGTACGCGGCGGTGAACACCACCATCACGAACACCACGTCGCTGACCACCTGGTGGGACGCGAGCACCGCGGCGGCCGTGATGGAGACCGCCGCGGGCAGGGGCAGCAGGGCCATGGTGATCCGCTGCTGGTGCGGGTCAGGCTCGTTGACGGACCGCGACGCGACCATCGTGATGACGACGCCCAACAAGGCGACGGTCAGCGGCTGTCCCGTCGCCCGGGTCAGGACGTACAGCGCCAGCAGCGAACAACCGAGCGCGGCCGTTGTCCGCGTCGCCATCCGCAGCCGGAGCAGACCGGGATCGGAGCCGATCACCCAGTTGCCGGCTTGTTCGTAGAAAACGCTGATCGCCGTGCCCCCCTTCTCGCCTGTTGAACGCATCATGGTTACCCGAACTTCGGCACAAGCTAGTCTTCGACATCGTGACAGCGCCGACGCGGGCGAAGCTGGCCGATGGCCGTGACCTGCTGTTCTTCGCGCTGCCGGGGCACCGTCCGGCGCCGGTCGAAGACCGTAGGCCGCTGCCGGCGCGCGACGGGCAGCAGACCGAGTTGCGGTTCGACCAGACGATGGGGCAGTGGGTGATCGTCGCGGCGCTACGCCAAGACCGCACATACAAGCCGCCCCCCGACCAGTGCCCGCTGTGCCCCGGTCCGACGGGGCTGACCAGCGAGGTGCCCGCACCGGACTACGACGTCGTCGTCTTCGAAAACCGGTTCCCCAGCCTGTCCGGCACCGGACCGGCACTCGCGCCCGCCGGTGACGGCTTCGTGTCCGCCCCGGGGCAGGGGCGCTGCGAGGTGATCTGCTTTTCCAGCGACCACACCGGCTCGTTCGCGGGGCTCGAACCCGCGCACGCCCGGCTGGTCCTCGACGCGTGGCGGCACCGCACCGGCGACCTGATGGCCACGCCGGGCATCGAGCAGGTGTTCTGCTTCGAGAACCGCGGCGAGGAGATCGGGGTGACGTTGACGCACCCGCACGGTCAAATCTACGGCTATCCCTATCTCACGCCGCGGACCGCCGCGATGCTGGAACAGGCGCGCCGGCATCGAATGCACCACGGCACCAATCTCTTTGCCGACCTACTGGCCGGCGAGGTCGCGGACGGCAGCCGAATCGTCGCGCGCGACGACCTGTTCACCGCGTTCGTGCCGTTCGCCGCGCGCTGGCCGGTCGAGGTGCACATCTATCCGAACAGGTTCGTGCGCAACATCATCGAGCTCGACGAGGACGAGCTGGACGGGTTCGCGCGGGTCTACCTCGATGTGCTGAGGCGATTCGACCGGATGTATTCCTCCCCGCTGCCCTATATTTCGGCGTTGCACCAGTACTCCGACACCGACGCGCAGGCCGACGGGTACTTCCACGTCGAGTTGATGTCGATCCGGCGCAGCGCCACCAAGCTCAAGTACCTGGCGGGCTCCGAGTCGGGTATGGACGCGTTCATCAGCGATGTGACGCCCGAGAGCGTGGCCCAGCGCCTGCGGGAGCTCGCGTGACCGTCCGGTACTCCGCGCCCGGGCGGATCAACCTGATCGGGGAGCACACCGACTACAACCTGGGGTTCGCGCTGCCGATCGCATTGCCGCAACGCACGGTGGTGACGTTCACGCCCGACCGCGGCGATGCGATCACCGTGGCCAGCGACCGCGCGGACGGGCGGGTGCGCATTCCGCTGGACACCGCTCCCGGCGGCGTGACCGGCTGGGCCGCCTACGTGGCCGGCGTGATGTGGGCGCTGCATCAGGCCGGTCACCCGGTGACCGGCGGCGCGATGCGGATCACCAGCGATGTGGCGATGGGCGCGGGGTTGTCGTCGTCGGCGGCGCTGGAGTGTGCTGCGCTGGGCGCCATCGCGGCGGGCGCCGGGGTGCGCATCGACCCGAAGGAGCAGGCGCGGCTCGCCCAGCGCGCCGAGAACGACTACGTCGGCGCCCCGACGGGTTTGCTCGACCAGCTGGCCTCGCTGTACGGCCGGCCGGTGACCGCGCTGCTGATCGATTTCCGCGATGTCACGGTCGCGCCGGTGGCCTTCGACCCGGACGCCGCCGGCGTCGCGCTGCTGGTGATCGACTCCCGCGCCCCCCACAGTCACGCCGACGGCGACTATGCCGCGCGCCGCGCGTCGTGCGAGCGGGCGGCCGCGGATCTCGGGGTGGCGTCGCTGCGCGAGATCCAGGACCGCGGTCCGTCCCTCGCCGCCGCGGTGCGCGATCCGGTCGACGCCCGCCGGGCCCGCCACGTGCTGAGCGAGAATCAGCGTGTGCTCGATTGTGTTGCGGCGCTCAATGTTTCGGACTTCGCCGAGGTGGGACGAATCTTCAGCGCCTCGCACGCGTCCATGCGTGATGATTTCGAGATCACCACCGAACACATCGATCTGATCGCTGACACCGCGGTGCGGGCGGGCGCCCTCGGCGCGCGGATGACGGGCGGGGGGTTCGGCGGCTGTGTGATCGCGCTGGTGCCGACCGACCGCACCCGCGCGATCGATGAGGCGGTGCGACGCGCGGTGGGCGACGCCGGTTTCGAGCAACCGGTCATCGCCCGAACCCGTGCCGCCGCCGGCGCGGGGCCGGGTGGGTAACCGAGCCGACCGGCGACGTCGAAGTCACGGCCCCTGCTCACCGCGCATCTGCGGGCGGCCGGCTCCGAGTAACGGCTATTCGGCCGGAGTCAGGCGCACCGCTCCCAGGTGCATGCGGTCGACCGCCTCGGCGAACTCCTCGCGCGTCGGTATGCGTTGATCGCGAAACTTCAGCCCGATCATCCGCTGGGCGCGCCGAACGCCGTAGGACTCGGCGCAGCGCAGGAAGAGATCGCAGACCACGGCGCGGTCACGGATGAGCTCGCCGCGCATCGCGGTCTGCTTCCCGTCGTAGACGACCCGCGCGGGCGCGCCGCCGCGGAAATTCTGTTTCCACGGGGCGCCCGTCAGCGCGTACAGCTGATTGTCAATCATGTGGGCGCTCACCGGAAGTGAGAACGGCCGGCCCGTTTTTCGCCCGGTGAAGTTCAGCACCATGAGCTCCTTGCGGGCGGCGCCGGCGAGCGGGGTGCGCAGCAAGAAGCCCAGCATCGGGTTGACGATGCGCAGTAGCGCCGACGGTGGGTGCCCGGCGTCTATCGCATGGGACTGCTCTGGCATGCGCTTACCGTAAAGCCAATGGGGTTCCGTGGCCTAGCGATGGGGTGGCGGGGGGGGGGCGGGGGGGGGCGCCCGCGCCCCCCCCACCCCCCTCGGGGGGGGGGGGGTGGGGGGGGGGGGGGGGGGGGGGGGGGGGGGGGGGTGGGGGGGGGGGGGGGGGGGGGGGGGGGGGGG
>NZ_LZII01000070.1:0-29903 GCF_001667425.1 Mycobacterium sp. 852002-51613_SCH5001154
GTCCCCCCGCGGGGGGGGGGGGGGCCCGGCGGCGCGCCCCCCCGCCCCCCCCGGGGGGCGGGGCGGGCGCCCCCCCGGCGGGGGGGGGCCCCCCCGGGGGCGGGAGGGTGGGCAGCGCTCAGGCCACCCCAGGGTCGGACGTCTGCTCGGGCGCGGCCAAGACGTCGTCGATCCTGTACTGGCGGGCGGCCGCGACCGGCACCGAGGGGTCGATTTCGCCGTCGCGCGCCAACGCCTCCAGCACGGCGACCACCTGCGACTCGGCGTCGGTGTTGAAGTAGCGGCGCGCGGCGGGCCGAGTGTCCGAGAAACCGAAGCCGTCGGTGCCCAGGGTGACGAAGGTGCCGGGCACCCATGGCCGGATCTGCTCGGGAACGGCGCGCATCCAGTCCGACACCGCGATCACCGGGCCGCCGGCGCTCGACAGCGCCTGGGTCACGTAGGCGGTCCCGGCCGGCCGGTCCGGGTGACGCAGCTTCGCCTTTTCGACGGCCACGCCATCGCGGTTGAGCTCGCCCCAGCTGGTCACCGACCAGACGTCGGCGGCGACGTCCCACTCGGCCGCCAACATCTCGGCCGCCTGCAGTGCCGACGGCATCGCCACCCCGGAGGCCAGGATCTGGGCCGTGTTCGCGCGCTGCTCGGTCGCGGCGCGGTAGCGGTAGATGCCCCGCAGCACGCCCTCGGGATCGAAGTTCTCCGGCTCCGGCGGCTGCACGTACGGCTCGTTGTAGATGGTGATGTAGAAGTACACGTCCTCGGGGTTGTCGCCGAACATCCGCGCCAGCCCGCTTTCCACGATGTAGGCGATCTCGTAGGCGAATGCCGGGTCGTAGGCGACCACCGCCGGGTTGGTGCTGGCCAGCAGCAGCGAGTGGCCGTCGGCGTGCTGCAGGCCTTCGCCGGTCAGCGTGGTGCGCCCCGCGGTGGCCCCGAGCAGGAAGCCGCGGGTCATCTGGTCGGCGGCGGCCCACAACCCGTCGCCGGTGCGCTGGAACCCGAACATCGAATAGAAGATGTAGATCGGGATCATCGGCTCGTTGTGCGTCGCATACGACGTGCCCGCCGCGATGAACGAGCCCACCGAGCCCGCCTCGTTGATGCCCTCGTGCAGGATCTGCCCGACTTCGCTTTCCTTGTAGGCCAGCATCAGTTCGGCGTCGACCGCGGTGTACAGCTGGCCGAGGCGGTTGTAGATCTTCAGCGACGGGAACCACGAGTCCATGCCGAACGTGCGCGCCTCGTCGGGAATGATCGGCACGATTCGCGGGCCAACCTCCTTGTCCCGCAACACTTCCTTGAACGTGCGCACGGTCGCCATGGTGGTGGCGACCTCCTGGGTGCCCGAGCCCTTCTTCAGCGCGGAGTAGATCTCGCGGCCGGGCAGCTTGAGCGCCTTGGCCTTGGTGCGGCGCTCGGGCAGGAAGCCGCCGAGGGTGCGGCGACGGTCGAGCATGTAGCGGATCTCCGGAGCGTCCGGGCCGGGGTGATAGTAGGGCGGCAGGTAGGGGTCCTCGTCCAGCTGCGCGTCGCTGATCGGTATTCGCATGGAGTCCCGGAACCACTTAAGGTCTGCCAGCGCAAGCTTTTTCATCTGGTGCGTGGCGTTGCGGCCCTGGAAGTGCGCACCCAGCGAGTAGCCCTTGATGGTCTTGGCCAGGATCACCGTCGGCTGGCCCTTGTGATCGACGGCGGCGCGGTAGGCGGCGTACACCTTGCGGTAGTCGTGACCGCCGCGCTTGAGATTCCAGATCTCGGAATCGGTCATGTTCTCGACGAGCGCCTTGGTGCGCGGGTCGCGGCCGAAGAAGTGGTCGCGCACGTAGGCGCCGTCGTTGGCCTTGTACGTCTGGTAGTCGCCGTCCGGGGTGGTGTTCATCAGGTTCACCAGCGCGCCGTCGCGGTCGGCGTGCAGCAGGGCGTCCCACTCGCGTCCCCAGACCACCTTGATGACGTTCCAGCCCGCCCCGCGGAAGAACGACTCCAGTTCCTGGATGATCTTGCCGTTCCCGCGCACCGGGCCGTCGAGGCGCTGCAGGTTGCAGTTGATGACGAACGTCAGGTTGTCCAGGCCCTCGAGCGCCCCGACGTGCGCCAGCCCGCGGCTCTCCGGCTCGTCCATCTCGCCGTCGCCCAAGAAGCACCACACGTGCTGGTCCGAGGTGTCCTTGATGCCCCGGTCGTGCAGGTAGTGGTTGAACCGCGCCTGGTAGATGGCGTTGAGCGGGCCCAGGCCCATGGACACGGTGGGGAACTCCCAGAAGTCGGGCATCAGCCGCGGGTGCGGGTAGGACGGCAGCCCGCCGCCGGCATGGCTGTGTTCCTGGCGGAAGCCGTCGAGCCGATCCTCGCTGAGCCGGCCTTCGAGGAAGGCGCGCGCATAAATCCCCGGGGACGCGTGGCCCTGGATGAAAATCTGGTCGCCGCCGCCGGGATGCGATTTGCCGCGGAAGAAGTGGTTGAAGCCGACCTCGTACAGCGCGGCCGACGACGCGTAGGTCGAAATGTGGCCGCCGACGCCGACTCCCGGGCGCTGGGCGCGGTGCACCATGATGGCGGCGTTCCACCTGATCCACGCCCGGAAGCGCCGTTCGACGTCCTCGTCGCCGGGGAACCACGGTTCGAGTTCCGTCGGGATCGTGTTGACGTAATCGGTTGACGTGAGCGACGGGATGGCGACGCGCTGCTCGCCGGCCCGTTCCAGCAGCCGCAGCATCAGGTACCGCGCCCGCGCCGGCCCGGAGCGCTCCAGCAGTTCGTCGAACGACTCCAGCCACTCCGAGGTCTCTTCGGGGTCGATGTCGGGCAGGTAGGACGCCACGCCTTCCCGGATCACCCGAACGCGGTCGGGTTCGCTTGCGCTGCTAGGGGTTTTGGCCAGATCGTGGCGTGCGAACTCGGTTGTCAACGCACTGCTCCTGTAGTTGGCGGGGCTTGTGCCCTCGGGGTGCTGTGCACCGTCTCCCTCTATCGTGCCGCACCGGCGTCGGCCGGGGCCAGCCGACGTCGGATAGGTGGCGCGGGTTCACCCGGGGGACACGAACTCGCGCGTAGCGGGACGATCGGCAAAGCCAACCGGTAACGTCAGGAGCCGTGCTCATCGGATGGCGTGCCGTCCTTGCGGGGGGCTTTCCCAGGCGAGGCGCTCTGGCGCTCGGGTGTATTGCGGCGACGCTGATGGGGATCGTGGGGTGTACCACCGTCACCAACGGCACGGCCGCACCCGACACCCAGGTGGCCCCGGCCTATCGGCAGTCGGTGTCCGCGTCGGTGTCCGCGTCGTCGGCGACGTCGCGGGTCCGCGAGTCGCAGCGGCAGCAGTCGCTGACCACCCGGGCGGTGCGCACCTCGTGCGACACGCTGGCCACTACGAGCAAGGACGCGATCGACAAGGTGAACGTCTTCGTCGGCGCGTTCAACGCGGGCCGCGGCACCGGTCCCACGGAGGGCCCGGCCATCGACGCGCTGAACAACAGCGCCGACACGGTGAGCAACAGCTTCAACGATGCGCTGTCCCAGCAGCTGAAGGACGCGTTCAACTCGTATATCGACGCGGCACGCGGGGTGGCCAACGCGATCGGCACCCACGCGGCGACGGGGGAATTCAACCGGCGGGTGGACCGGCTCAACGACGCCAAGACGAAGGCACTCAAACTTTGCCTGGCGTCCTTCTGAGGTGCCTCGTGAGGCGCGAGTGTCGACGCGGTTGCGGCTGTGCGACGATAATCCCCATCGCACGGCGCTGGACGGATTAAGGAGGCTCCACGGTGGTCGCGGCGGATAACGCCTCGAGCTACGCTCGCAAACTGGGCATCCAACGAGACCAAGTTGTCCAGGAATGGGGCTGGGACGAGGACGCCGACGACGAAATCCGCGCTGACGTCGAGGAAGCGTGCGGGGCCGAGTTGCTCGACGAGGACACCGACGAGGTGGTCGACGTCGTCCTGCTGTGGTGGCGCGACGGGGACGGCGACCTGGTGGACACCCTGATGGACGCGATCGGCCCGCTGGCCGAGGACGGCGTGATCTGGGTGCTGACCCCCAAGACCGGCAAGCCCGGCCACGTGCTGCCCGCCGAGATCGCCGAGGCCGCCCCCACCGCCGGCCTGATGCCGACCTCCTCGGTCAACCTGGGCGACTGGAGCGCCAGCCGGCTGGTGCAGCCGAAGTCCCGAGCCGGGAAGCGTTGATGCTGCCCGTCGGCGCCACCGCCCCGGACTTCACACTGCGCGACCAGAACCAACAGCGTGTCAGCCTGAGCGCCTACCGCGGCGCCAAGAACGTGCTGTTGGTGTTCTTCCCGCTGGCCTTCACCGGCATCTGCCAGGGCGAGCTGGATCAGCTGCGCGATCACCTGCCGGACTTCGAGAACGACGACAGCGCGGCACTGGCCATCTCGGTGGGACCGCCGCCCACGCACCGGATCTGGTCGCTGGAGAGCGGATTCACGTTCCCGGTGCTGTCGGATTTCTGGCCGCACGGCGAGGTCAGCCAGGCTTACGGCGTATTCAACGACGAGGCCGGCTACCCCAACCGCGGCACCTTCGTCATCGACCGCTCCGGCGTGATCCGGTTCGCGGAGATGAAACAACCCGGCGAATCCCGCAACCAGCGGCTCTGGACCGACGCGCTGGCTGCTTTGCAGGGCTGAGAGTTTTGGGTACTCGGGCGTGGTGCGTGTAGCCTGCCTCGGGCACGGGCGCGTAGCTCAGTGGTAGAGCTCTGGTTTTACACACCAGCGGTCGGCGGTTCGATACCGTCCGCGCCCACCATCGAACCCGTCGGCTTCCACCCGCTCACGGCCCGACGATCAGCGAAGCGAGCAGGGCCAGGGCGCACACGCCCATGATCGCGACGATCGCCCACCCCATGACGTTGGCGAACCAGTTGTTGGTGTGCCGGCCCATGATCGCCCGGTTGTTGCCGACCAGGGTGATCATCGCCATCAGGGGCGGGGCGAGCACGCCGTTGACCGCGGCCGCGTAGTAGAGCATCCGGAACGGCGGAATCCCGATGAAGTTCAGTCCCACGCCCACGAGCGTCGCCAGGGCGATCACCAAGTAAAAGGCGCGCGCCTCGCGGAATGTGTAACCCAGGCCCGCTTTCCAGCCCAGCGCTTCCGATAGCGCGTAGGAGGCCGAGCCGCTCAGCGTGGGCACGGCCAGGAAGCCGACGCCGATGATCCCGGCCGCGAAGAGCAGATAGGTCAGATCGCCGGCCAGCGGCCGCAGGGCCAGTGCCGCCTGGTCGGGGGTGTCCACCGACGTCACGCCCGCCGTGTGAAGTACGGACGCGCAGGTCAGGATGATGAAGAACTGCACGATGTTCGAGAAGCCCATTCCCACGGCGGTGTCGGCGCGCATGCCGCGGATGTCGCTTTCGAGCACGACCGGCACGCCCTTGCCGTAGAACTTCATCCGCCCGCGGGCGAAGTCCTCCTCGGCCTCCTGGTCAGCCTCCCAGAAAAAGCAGTAGGGCGTGATCGTGGTCCCCAGCACGGCCACGATATTCAGCGCGTAGTCGCGTGACCATTCGACGTGCGGGGTGAACGCGCTGAGCGCCACCGTGGGCCACCACGGATGGTGGACGACGAACGCTGCTACGACGTAGGCCAACAGGCTCAGGCACACATACTTGAGGAACCGCGCGTAAGCCGGGTAGGGCACTGAGATCTGTAGTGCCAGCGAAATCCCGACGATCACCGCCAACCAGGCCAACAACGGGGCGTGAACGAGCAACTGACCGGTTGCCGCCATCGCGCCGAGGTCAGCCCCGACATTGACGGTGTTGGCGACCAGCAGTAGCGACACGGCCACGTGGAGGACGCGGCGCGAATAGTGCTCGCGCAGCACCGCCGCCAGTCCGCGGCCGGTGACCATGCCGATCCGTCCGCAAATCTCTTGGATCGCACCCATGAACGGGTAGGTCCATGCGGCGACCCACAGCTGGGCATAGCCGAACTGGGCACCCGTTTGGCTGTAGGTCTGAATGCCCGAGGGGTCATCGTCAGACGATCCGGTGACGAACCCCGGCCCGAGAATGTGCCAGGCGGCCGCGGCGCGGGCACGAAGGGACACGCCCGAATGATGGCACATGGCTCGGCTGTCGATGGACTTCTGTGGCCCGAGCCGGTGTGGCAGCCTCAGGGGCGTGAATAGCGAACCCGTGGAACCGTTTCGCATCGACGTCCCCGACGACGTCCTGGAAGACCTGCAATCGCGGCTGGCCCGCACCCGCTGGCCGGAAGCCGAATGCGTGGACGACTGGAGCCAGGGCATACCGCTGGCCTACACCCGCGACCTGGCCGGGTATTGGGCCGACGAATACGACTGGCGGTCACGCGAGGCGGCGCTGAACCGCTTCGACCAGTTCATCACCGAAATCGACGGGCTCGACATCCATTTCATCCACCAGCGCTCCCCGCACGACGACGCGTTCCCGCTGCTGATCACCCACGGCTGGCCCGGCTCGATCGTGGAGTTCCACAAGGTGATCGAGCCGCTGACCAACCCGGCGTCCGGGCGCGCCGAGGACGCCTTCCACGTGGTCTGCCCGTCGCTGCCCGGATATGGGTTCTCCGGCAAGCCGACGCGCACGGGCTGGGGCGTGGAGAAGATCGCCGAGGCCTGGGAGACGTTGATGCTGCGCCTGGGCTATGACCGCTACGGCGCGCAGGGCGGCGACTGGGGCGCCGCCGTGACCACGCAGATCGGCCGAAACGGCGGCCACTGCGCGGGCATCCACCTCAACATGCCGATCGGTCGGCCCACGCCGGAGTCGCTGAAGAACCCGACCGAAGAGGAGCAGCGGGCCATGGCCGCACTGGCCGACCACCGCAAGTGGGGCACCGGCTATTCCAAGCAGCAGTCCACCCGGCCGCAGACGCTGGGATACGGGCTGGCCGATTCGCCGGTGGGGCAGTTGGCGTGGATCGTCGAGAAGTTCTGGGCGTGGGCCGATTGCGGCGGCCATCCGGAGAATGTGTTCGCCCGTGACGAGCTGCTGGACAACGTGATGGTCTATTGGGTGACCGATACCGGCGCGTCATCGGCCCGCCTATACTGGGAGAGCTTCCGGGTGTGGGGGCAGCTGGATCGCGTCGAAATGCCCACGGGCGTAGCGGCTTTCCCGGGCGAGCTGCTGAAGGCGCCCAGAAGCTGGTGCGAGCCGGTGTACAACATCACCCACTGGACGACGATGGAGCGCGGCGGGCACTTCGCCGCGTTCGAACAACCGGAGCTGTTCGTCGACGACGTCCGCGCGTTCTTCGCGACGGTGCGGGCTTAGACGATCCGCCAACCCCGCCGCACACGAAATCGCATGTCCCACAGGTAGATCTGGTATTCGAGGAGCCAGACCCCGTGCGGCAGGAAGAGGTCTGCCAGCCGCAGCGTGGACAGCAGCCACTCGAACCGGCGCTGCCGGCCCCGCGACCAGTCCAGCCGCATCAGCGCGCGAAACTCCGGAGCCAGAAACCCCGTCGTCGCAAACAGGTTGAACGGGCCGGCCAAGACGCGCAACGGCCACGGCAGGAACGCCAGCGCCGCCACGCCGCGCAGATGCTCTCGTACCGGAGGGTCGATGCGCAGCTCGTCGAGCGAGCGCTTCCAGTACTCGTCAAACGCCGCCCGGTCCGGCGGCCACATGCGCTCGGGCACCTGCAGCGTGGTGCCCAGGCGCTTGGCGTCGAGGTAGACCGCGTCGGCGGCGTCGTCGTCGAGCGGGCCGTGCAGAAACTCGTGCTGATCGACGAAATAGCGGTACAGGCACGACGCCACCCACAACTGCAGCTTGGGGTCGAAAGCGTTGTAGGACACCGGGCTTGACGACTTGGATCGGACCTGCCGGTGTGCGATGTCCACGGCGCCGCGGATCAACGCGCGGTCGGATTCGGTGCCGATGGTGGCGACCGCGAGGTAGGTGCCGGTGGTGCGCGCCCGCTTGAACGGATGCTTGTAGACGTTGCCGCTGTCCACCGGGCTTTCCAGCACGCCGTACCCGACGCCGGGCAGGGACAACTGCATGATTACGTTCGCGGCCGGGAGCAGCAGTGCCGCCGGGTTCAACAGGTCGGCGACCCGGGTCGCGGGCCGCTTCATCGCGGACGACGCCATGTCGTCGAGTGAACCACGTACCGCGGCCGAGACGTTAGAACCGGCCGAAAACGGGCACATCTGGGCAGATGAGTACCCAATTCGGCGTCCCGACTTCCGGGCCGCCGCGCCGACGGGCGGCCATGTCGACGGGCGCCCTCGAATCATCCCTACTGATGTGGTGGGTGATCGTCGTGCTGATCGCCGCGGTGATCGTCGCGGCAATCTTCGCGATGGCGTAGGCCGCGCTGATCGTCTGGCCGGCGCGCCTCGTGTGAGACGCTGCCAGGGTGTTAGCGACGCGGACCCGGCTGGCCGGCGTGCTGGCCGGCTACCTGGCCGACGTCGCGCTGGGCGACCCGGTGCGGGGGCATCCGGTCGCGGCCTTCGGGCGGGCCGCCGCCGGGTTGGAGAAGATGACCTACCGCGACAGCAGGGTCGCGGGGGTGGTGCATGTCGGCGTGCTGGTCGGGACCGTCAGCGTGCTCGGCACCACGCTGCAACGGACCGCCGACCGCGGTGGCCCGCCGTGGTCGATCGCCGCCACCGCAGCGGCCACCTGGGTATCGGTGGGCGGAACATCGTTGGCGCGCACCGGCATGGCGATGTCGGAACTGCTGGAGCGGGCGGACATCGAGGCCGCGCGCCGGCTGCTGCCGTCGCTGTGCGGGCGCGACCCGGCCCGGCTGGACGGTGCCGGCCTGACGCGGGCGTCGCTGGAATCGGTCGCGGAGAACACATCCGACGCCCAGGTGGCGCCGCTGCTGTGCGCGGCAATGGGCGGGGTGCCCGCGGTGCTGGCGTACCGCGCCGTCAACACGCTGGACTCGATGATCGGTTACCGATCGGCGCGCTACGCCCGATTCGGGTGGGCCGCAGCGAGATTGGATGATGTAGCCAACTACGCCGGCGCGCGGGCGACGGCGGCGCTGGTGGTGATGTTCGCGCCTTTCGTCGGCGGGTCGCCGTCGGGCGCGGTGCGGGCCTGGCGCCGTGATGCCGCCCGTCACCCCAGCCCCAACGCCGGTGTCGTCGAGGCGTCCTTCGCCGGGGCGCTGGGGGTGCGACTCGGCGGGCCCACCCAGTACCGCCACGAGTTGCAAATCCGGCCGACCCTGGGCGACGGCCACGAGCCGACGGTGGCCGACCTGCGCCGTGCGGTGGCGCTCTCGCGGACGGCGCAAGCGGGTGCCGCACTGCTGGCGGTGCTGCTCTGTTACCTGCGGCGGCCGTAGCGGTCGGCGAGTTTCGCCTCCACGGTCGTCGGGGCCTCCGAAGCCGGCGCCGCGTCGGCCGCGGATTGCTGTTCCTTTTCCCGGCGGCGCGCGCGGATCTCGGAATATGCGAAGTAGCCCAACCCGAGTGGCGCGACGATGCCGAAGGAAATCCACTGGATGCCGTAGGACAGGAAGGGGCCGGCGTCCAGGTGCGGCACGCCGATCACGCCGAGTCCGCCGGGCTGGTCCTCGGTCAACTGAAGATACGAGCCCGCCAGCGGGACCTTGGTCAGCGCCGCGACCTGTTCGGTGCTGATCGAGTACACCTGCTGCACACCGTCTTGGGCGAAGGGGTCTTTGCCCGGCGCGATGGCCTCGGAGTCGCGCAGCCGCGCGGTGATGGTGACCGTGTCCTGGGGCGGGCGGGGGATCGGCGGCACGTGGGATCCCTGTTCGGGCCGCACGTAGCCCCGATCCACGAGCACGGTGGGTCCGGCGTCGACGACGAACGGTGCCAGCACCTCGAACGCCGGCTTGCCCTCGATCACCCGCAACCGGGCGAGCACCTGGACGTCGGGCAGGTAGTGCCCGGTGGCCGTCACGCGGCGCCATTGCGCGTTCGGTGCCGACGAATCCTGTTGCGGCAGCAGTGTTTTAACAGGAACGGGCCCGGTGTTGAGGGAATACTCGATCTGCCGGTTCTCCCGCGACGTCCGGTTGTGCTTGCCGAGTTGCCAGGGCGCCAGCACCGTGAAGCACAGGTAAGTGAAGGCGATGACCACCAGTGCCAGCGCGATCCAGCCGGGTCGCAGCAGGAACGTCAGCCGGCGCATCACCCTCGGCATCAGGACGATCCGTTTCCGCCGAGTCGGTCGTCCACCCAGGCGTGCAGGCCGGGCAGCGCGGCCTCGATGACGGCGAAGACATCCTCGAAGTCCTGTGCGTCGCCGTAGTAGGGGTCCTCGACGTCGAGGGCGTGGGCGCTCGAACGCGGGTCGAAGGACCGCAACATCCGCACGCGCTCGTCGTCGACACCCAGCTCGCGCAACATCCGAAGGTGGTTGCGGCCCAGCGCCACCACCAGGTCGGCCGCCAGATGGTCGGCGTCGACCTGAGCGGCGCGGTGGTCGGTGGAGTAGCCGTGGGCGCGCAGCACATCGGTCGCCCGGTCGTCGGCGCACTGGCCGACATGCCAGTTGCCGGTGCCCGCGCTGGTCACCCGAACGGCGTCGGCCAGGCCGCGGCGGCGCAGCTGGTCGGCGAACATCTTCTCGGCCATTACCGACCGGCAGATGTTCCCCGTGCAGACGAAGGTGACGTGCAGCGGCTCAGACACCGAGCGCCGCCCGCAGTTCGTCGATGGTCGCGGCGTGCGTCACGCCGGTGAGGCTGAACCCGTCGGCGAAATCGTCTCGCCCGTAGCCCCAGCCGACCACCACCGTGTCGATGCCGTGCGCGGCCGCGCCGTGCACGTCGTGGCTGCGGTCGCCGACCATGAGCACCCGCTCGGGCAGCGGCTGCAGCTGCTCCAACGCGTGCGCCAGGACGTCGACCTTGGTCTTGCGGGAGCCGTCGGGGCTCGCCCCGGCGATCACCTCGAAGTAGTGGTCAAGCCCGAAATGGGCGAGGATGCGCCGCGCCGTCGTTTCCAGCTTCGAGGTGGCCACGGCGAGCCGGATACCGGCGGCGCTCAGATCGGCCAACAGCGGCTCGATGCCCTCGAACAGCGTGTTCATCGCCCAGCCCCGGCTGCCGTATTCGGCGCGGAAGGCGGTGATCGCCCGCTCGGCGTCCTCGCCCAGCATGGACCGGAAGGTGTCGTCCATCGGCGGGCCCACGATCTGTGCCACCAGGTCGCCGTCGGGCACCGCGACGCCGACGTGCTCGAGCGCATGCAGGAAGCTGGCCATGATGCCCTCCGCGGAGTCGGTGAGGGTGCCGTCGAGGTCGAAGATCACCAGCTCGGTGGTGCGGCCCGGCGACGGACGATCGGTGGACGTTGTGCCTGTCACCTCACCATTGTCCTCGATGGTCGCGTCCGGGTATGACGGTGTCGCTCCCACCCGCCCAAACGGCCCACTAGTGTTTCTCGGATGGCGAGTCTGAACTTGAGCCCGCCTGCGACGCGCTATCACGGTGATCAGGCCGTCGCACCCGGGATGCTGGATTTCGCCGTCAACGTCCGTCACGCCCAACCGCCCGACTGGCTGGTGCGGCGGCTGGCCGCGCGGCTGCCCGATCTTGGGCGCTACCCGAGCGCCCAGGACGTGCGCTCGGCCCAGGACGCGGTCGCGGAGCGGCACGGCCGACCACGCGACGAGGTGCTGCCGCTGGCCGGGGCCGCGGAGGGGTTCGCGTTGCTGAGCAACCTGCGTCCGGCGCGGGCGGCGATCGTTGCGCCCGCGTTCACCGAGCCGGCGGACGCGCTCGGCGCGGCCGGGGTGCCCGTGCACCACGTGGTGCTCGAGCCGCCCTTCGGCCTGGACGCGGTGACCGTTCCCGACGACGCCGACCTGGTCGTGGTGGGCAATCCGACCAACCCAACCTCGGTGCTGCACACCCGCGAGCAGCTCCTCGCGTTGCGCCGGCCCGGCCGGATCCTGGTGGTCGACGAGGCGTTCGCCGATTCGATCCCGGGCGAACCGGAGTCGCTGGCCGCCGATTCGCTGCCCGATGTCCTGGTGTTGCGCAGCCTGACCAAGACGTGGGCGCTGGCGGGATTGCGGGTGGGCTACGCCCTGGGGTCCCCGGAAGTGTTGGCCCGGTTGACCTCTCGGCGTGCCCACTGGCCGGTGGGGACGCTGCAGCTGGCGGCCATCGCGGCGTGTTGCGGCCGGCAGGCCGTCGCCGAGGCGGCGGCCGGCGCCGCGCGCCTGGCGGAGTTGCGCGCCGAGATGGTGGCCGGCCTGACGTCGGTGGGCGCCGAGGTGGCCGACGGCCGCGCGCCGTTCGTGCTGTTCCGCAGGGCGGACGCCGTTGAGATTCGAAAGACGTTGCAGGACAGGGGGATTGCCATCCGTCGCTGTGATACGTTCGTCGGCTTGGACGAGCGTTACCTGCGGGCCACGGTGCGCCGGGAGTGGCCGCTGCTGGTTGCGGCCATCGCGGAGGTGCGCCGGTGAGCGTGCGGCTGGCCGACGTCATCGACGTGCTGGACGAGGCCTACCCGCCGCGGCTCGCCGAATCGTGGGACTCGGTGGGCCTGGTGTGCGGCGACCCCGACGATGCGATCGAGTCGGTGACCGTCGCGGTGGACGCGACGGCCGCGGTCGTCGACGAAGTTCCGGCGGGCGACCTGCTGCTGGCCCATCACCCCTTGCTGCTGCGCGGGGTCGACACCGTGGCGGCCAGCACGCCCAAGGGCGCGCTGGTACACCGCCTGATCCGAACGGGGCGTTCGCTGTTCACCGCGCACACCAACGCCGACTCGGCCTCACCGGGCGTGTCCGATGCGCTGGCCCAGGCCCTCGGCCTCACCGTCGAGGCTGCCCTGGAGCCGCGAACGGCCGCTCCCGACCTGGACAAGTGGGTCATCTATGTGCCGCGTGACAACGCGGAGGCGGTGCGGGCGGCGGTGTTCGAGGCGGGCGCCGGGCACATCGGCGACTATTCGCACTGCAGCTGGAGCGTCAGCGGCATCGGGCAGTTCCTGCCGCACGAAGGGGCGTCGCCGGCGGTGGGCAGCGTCGGAGCCGTCGAGAAGGTGGCCGAGGACCGGTTCGAGGTCGTCGCGCCCGCTGGGATCCGGGCCGCCGTGCTGGCGGCCATGCGCGCCGCCCACCCCTACGAGGAGCCCGCGTTCGACGTCTTCGCGTTGCTGCCCCCGCCCGGTGACGCCGGGTTGGGCCGCATCGGCGCCCTGCCCCGGGCCGAACCGCTGCGCGACTTCGTGGCCCGCGTCGAAGCCGCCCTGCCGCGCACGGCGTGGGGCGTGCGCGCGGCCGGCGATCCCGACCTGCCGGTATCCCGGGTCGCCGTTTGCGGCGGCGCCGGGGACTCGCTGCTCGATGCCGCGGCCGGCGCGGGTGTGCAGGCCTACGTGACGGCCGACCTGCGGCACCATCCGGCCGACGAGCATCGCCGGGCCTCCGGCGTGGCGCTGATCGACGTGGCGCACTGGGCGAGTGAATTTCCGTGGTGCCACCAGGCCGCCGACCTGTTGCGGTCCCGTTTCGGTGCCGCGCTGCCGGTGCGGGTATGCACCATTCGCACCGACCCATGGAATATGGGGCAAATGGAGGGTGACCACTGATGAAGGCCGAAGTCGCTCAGCAGCGTTCGCTGCTCGAGCTGTCGAAGCTGGACGCCGAGCTGTCCCGCATCACGCACCGGGCCAGCCATCTGGCGGAGCAACAGGCCTGCGAGCGGCTGCAGGAGGACCTCAGCGCCGCCGGTGACCGCGTGGGCGCCATTCGGATCGCATTGGAGGACATCGACGTTCAGGTGTCGCGGTTCGAGTCCGAAATCGAGGCGGTCCGGCAGCGCGAGGACCGCGATCGGTCGTTGCTGCAGTCCGGTGCCACCGACGCGAAGCAACTGTCGGATCTACAGCACGAGCTGGAGACCCTGACGCGCCGCCAGGCCAGCCTGGAAGATTCGCTGCTCGATGTGATGGAGCGCCGCGAGGAGCTGCAG
The DNA here is from genome assembly GCF_001667425.1 of Mycobacterium sp. 852002-51613_SCH5001154. NCBI lineage: Bacteria > Bacillati > Actinomycetota > Actinomycetes > Mycobacteriales > Mycobacteriaceae > Mycobacterium > Mycobacterium sp. 852002-51613_SCH5001154. The sequence continues at coordinate 13,946 of NZ_LZII01000070.1, forward strand.
TCCCAGCTGGATGACGGGCAGGGCAAGGTCGAAGCGCTGGAGGCCGAATTGGCCGAAGCCCAGCGGGCTCTCGACGCGGCGCTCGCCGAAATCAGCGAGACCCGGCAGACGCATTCGTCGCGGCGCGAAACGCTGAGCGCGACGCTGGACCCCGCCCTGTCCGCGTTGTACGAACGCCAGCGCGCCGGGGGAGGCCCGGGCGCCGGGCCGCTGCTCGGGCGCCGGTGCGGCGCCTGCCGCCTCGAGATCGACCGCGGCGAAATGTCGCGGATCTCCGCCGCCGCCGAAGACGAAGTGGTGCGGTGCCCGGAGTGTGGCGCGATCCTGTTGCGGGTCAACGGGTTCGACCAGTGAAGGTGGTGATCGAGGCCGACGGCGGATCGCGCGGCAATCCCGGCCCGGCCGGATACGGCGCCGTGGTGTGGACCCAGGACCGCTCCACGGTGCTCGCCGAGAACAAGCAGGCCATCGGCAGGGCCACGAACAACGTGGCCGAATATCGTGGCCTGCTGGCCGGTTTGGACGACGCCTTGCGGGTCGGCGCGACCGAGGCCGCCGTCTTCCTGGATTCCAAGCTGCTGGTGGAGCAGATGTCGGGGCGCTGGAAGGTCAAGCATCCCGACCTGATCGAGCTGCACGGCCAGGCCCGAGAGCTGGCGGCGCGGTTCGATCGGGTCAGCTACACCTGGATTCCGCGGGACCGCAACTCGTACGCAGATCGGCTGGCCAACGAGGCGATGGATGCGGCCGCCGCCGGCGGCCCCGGGGAAGATCCCGGGCAGGCCGAGGCCGAGCCCGCGAAAACCGCTGCGCCGCAATCCCCGCAGGCGCCCGGATGGACCGGTGCGCGCGGTACGCCGACCAGGCTGCTGTTGCTCCGACACGGCCAGACCGAATTGTCGGCGCAGCGCCGTTACTCGGGGCGCGGCAACCCGGCCCTGACCGAAGTGGGGCGCCGGCAGGCCGACGCCGCGGCCCGTTATCTGGCGCAGCGCGGCGGAATCTCGGCCGTGTTCGCCTCACCGCTGCAGCGGGCCTACGACACGGCGGCCAGGGCCGCCAAGGCGCTCGGCCTGGACGTGACCGTCGACGACGACCTGATCGAGACCGACTTCGGCGCCTGGGAGGGGTTGACGTTCGCCGAGGCCGCCGAGCGTGACCCGGAGCTGCACGGGCGCTGGCTGCGGGATACCGGCACCACCCCGCCGGGCGGTGAAAGCTTCGACGACGTGCTCGACCGGGTGCTGAAGGCCCGCGGACGCATCATCGCAGCGCACCAGGGCACAACGGTGCTGGTGGTGTCCCACGTGACGCCGATCAAGATGCTGCTGCGGCTCGCGCTGGAGGCCGGTCCGGGCATCCTGTACCGGCTGCATCTCGATCTGGCATCGCTGAGCATTGCGGAGTTCTATTCTGACGGGGCGTCTTCCGTGCGTTTGGTGAACCAGACGGGCTACCTGTAGGCGCCAAGGAGAACTCATGCGGCCGCCCCAACCATCAGGAGATCCGATTCCTGCGGACATTCGGGCGCTGGTGATGCCGGCCGTGCTCGACGAGTTGACCCGATGGGGCGTCGAGCGGTTCAGCATCGAGGCGTTGGCCGAGCGGCATCACTTCGACCCCGCGATGGTGTACCGGTATTGGGCGGATCGGCGCCAACTCATCGTCGACGCGGTTCTTTCCGACGTCGAGACGGTGAGCTCGGGAACCGACACCGGCTCATTGCGGGGAGACCTGGAGGCCCTGGCCCGCAATGTGACCCATCGGATCAACACCGAAGTCGGCTGCACACTATTGCGCGCGCTGGTGATGGACGGCCGTCGGGGGCACGATGAAGTCACCCGCGTGCGGTTCTGGCGGGCACATTTCAGTGCGATGCGCGCGGTCGTGGACCGGGCCAGGGAGCGGGGCGAATTGCGCGACGGCGTCAACACCCTGGCCGCGGTTCAGATCCTGCTGGCGCCGCTCAACATTCGGGCCCTGTACTCCGACGTTCCCGTCGACGACGACTACCGCGCCGCCATCGTCGACATGGCCTGGCACGCGCTCGCCCGCCGGTGAGCCTGGTCGTACCATCCGCCTATGAGAAGGACATTCGTCGCGACCTTAGCCCTCGGTTTGATCGTCGCCTTGTTCGGTCTGATCTGGGCACTTCAGGGATTCGGGGTGCTCGGCGGTAGCCCGATGAGCAACACCACCACCTGGTCGGTCATCGGTCCGATCACGGCGGTGATCGGCATCGTGATCGCGGTAGTCAGCTGGCGGAAACTCTCGTCGAAATAGGGCCTCACGTCCCCGTCACGGTGAAGTCCACCGTGTGCCAGCCGGTGGCGCCGTCGGGGACCGTAGCGACCCGATCCGCAGTCTGGGTGGCCCCGGTGTTGTCGGTGGCGCGCACCGTGATGCTGTGCCGCCCAGGGCTCTTCGCCTGCCAGGGAAAGCTCCACAGCCGCCAGGTCTCGTTGGAGTAGCTGGCGCCCTGTTCGGCGGCCTGCCACGCGCCGTCGTCGATGCGGACTTCCACGGACCGCACGCCGCGATTCTGCGCCCAAGCGACACCACCGAAAACCACGGGGCCCGCCGGCACCCGCTGACCGCTTTTCGGCACGTCGATCCGCGACTCGGTCTTGACGGGTGCGCGCGGTGCCCAGCCCTGCCGCGTCCAGTACGCCTCCGCCTTGTCGAAGCGGGTCAGCTCCATGTCGACCAGCCATTTGGTGGCCGACACATACCCGTAGAGCCCGGGCACCACCAGCCGGGCCGGATAGCCGTGCTCGATCGGCAGGGGCTCACCGTTGAGGGCGACCGCCAGCAGCGCGTCGCGGCCATCGGTGAGCGCATCCACCGGAGTGCCGGCAGTGAAGCCGTCGATCGACGTCGACAGCACCATGTCGGCCTCCGGACGCACACCGGCCGCGGCCAACAGATCGGCCACTCGATAGCCCGTCCAAAGCCCGGTCGAAACGAGCTTGCCGCCAACGGGATTGGACACGCAGGTAAGCGTCGCCACCTTTTCGACGACGTCAAAACCGGCGAGGTCGGCGAAGGTGTAGGTGGCTTCCCGGTTCACCATGCCGTGAATGCGCAGCCGCCAGTCGGAGTGGCTGAGTTGGGGAACGGTGAGCGCGGTGTCCACCCGGTAGAAGTCGGCGCTGGGGGTGACGAAGCTGGGCAGCGCAATGCCTTTCGGCTGCACATCGGCGGGTATCGGGGGCGCCGGGGTGCGCGGTGTGGGCAGCGTGAAGCTGGTGCGGTCGGCGGCCACCGAATGCACCAACCGCGTGATGATCGCGCCCGCCACGCCGCTCACGACTCCGAATCCGAGCACGCCGAGCACCACCAACCTGCGCCTGCCGGCATCGGGCTCGTCGTGGTCGCCGGTGTCTTCGGGGACCGGCCGAAAACGACGGGTGAGCAGGCGCAGGGCGGCGACGCCGCAGGCCGCGCCCGCGATGGTCGGGATCGTGTCGAGCGCCGTCGCGCCCGGCCGCGTCAACACCGCGACGCATCCGAGCGCGCCCGCCGCGGCGATAACGGCGCTACCGATTGGGCGGCGGAGGGTCTCGAACGTCCCGGCAATGGCGGCGATTGCGGCGATCACCACCAGTACGGCCACGGTTAGGAAGAGTTTGTCCAGCGAGCCCAGGGTCTGAATCGCCCACTCTTTGACCGGGCCCGGTGTCAGGTCGACGACGGCCGCGCCGATCGCGGCCCGCGAGTCGGCCCGCGCACCGAACGGTATGCCCACCAGCTGGGCCACCCCGAGCGCGACGGCCGCGGCGGCGACCCCGGCGATCATCCGCTCGTTCGACGGCGCGGCAGCCACCGGAGTCACGCTCTGCTTCAACGGGTTAGGAAGATGGCGCCTTCGGGGCAATTCTGCTCCGCAGTGACGGCCTGCGCCTCGAGCTCGCCGGACACCTCATCGACGAGCACGACGGAGTGGCCGACCTCGTCGGCGTCGAAGACGTCGGGCGCCAGGGTGTAGCAGCGCCCGTGCCCAGTGCAACGGTCGGCGTCGACGACTATCCGGGTCATGGTGCCGAGAACACCAGCGGCAGCGACTCCACCGAACGCAGCGCGGCGGTGTAGGTCAGCTGGGTGCCGGGCTTGATCTCGTAATCCGGTATGCGCCGATGGAATTCGCGCAGCGCCACCCGCAGCTCCATACGGGCGAGGTGCGAGCCGAGGCAGCGGTGCGGGCCGCCGCCGAAGGCGCGGTGCCGATTCGGGTTGCGGGTGAAGTCCACCAGCTCCGGGTCGGCGAACTCGGCGGGGTCGGTGTTGGCGGCACCCAGTAGCGGGCTGACCCGTTCGCCCGTGCTGATCGGACACCCGCCCACCTCGACGTCTTGAATGGCGACCCGAGCGACGCCGGGCACCGGTGTCTCCCAGCGCAGCAACTCCTCGACGGCCCCGGGCAACACGTCGGGCTGCTCGACCAGCTGACGGCGGTGGTCGGGGTGGCGCGCGAGGTACACGAAGAAACAGTCGAGCGAGTCGGTCACCGTGTCCAGCCCGGCGATCAGGAACAGGAAGCAGATGTCCAGGAGTTCTTCGCGCGACAGCGGCTGCCCGGCGATGTCGGCGGCGATCATGGCCGACAGCACGTCGTCGCGGGGGTTGGCGATGTGCTCGTCGATGGCACGGTCGAAGTAGTCGTAGATCTGTTGTGCCACTGCTGCGGAGCTGTCGTGGCGGCGGTCGAAGCCGGAATCCCCCTCCGGGCGGATCACGCCGTCCTTCCACTCCAGGAACTTGTCGAGGTCCTCCAGCGGCAGCCCGAGCACCTGCAGGAAGACGGTGCACGGCAGGGGCACCGCGAACTCGGCGTGAAAGTCGCACTCGCCCCGATCGGCGAAGCGGTCGATCATCTCGTTCACTAATTCGGCGACGCGCGGCTCGCGCCTGGCCATCTCCCGCGGGGTGAACAGCGGGTCGAGGACCCGGCGGTACTTCGCGTGTTCGGGCGGGTCGATCTGCAGGGGGATCAGCGGCCGGACGTTGCCCAGGTCGACGGCGTCCATGTTCGACGAGAACAGCTCGGTGTGTTTGAGCGCCATCTCGATGTCGGCCAGGCGACTGAGAACCACCGCCTGCGGCGACCGGAACACCGGACTCGTTTCGCGCAGCGCCTTATACATCGGCTGCGGCTCCGCGAGACCAGTCATGGTCTGGTCGACGAACCCTTCGGTTTCTGTCATCTGGTCAGACTGGCACCAACATCCCCGCTGGGCAATGGTCAATGCTAAGCGGTCGCACAATCGGTGTGCGGCGAGCTTTCAGGCCGCGTCGTGAAAGATCAGCCCCATCGCGTAACGCTCACCGGAGCGCACCACCGAAACCCCGTGCCGCACCGGTGCCGCGGACCAGCCGCGGCTGGAGGGCACCGGCCGCTCCCGCGTGGTGAACACGAATCCATGGCCCTGCGGCAATTGCGTTGCGGTGCCGCGGGACTGCGCGCGCGGCCGCTGTTCGACGAGCAGGAACTCGCCGCCGGTGTAATCGGTGTCGGGTGCGCTCAGGTTGATCACCACCTGTAGCGGAAAAACCAAGTCGCCGTAGAGGTCTCGGTGCAAGGCGTTCCAGTCGCCCGGGCCGTACCTGAGCATCAGCGCGGTGGATCGGGTCTGGCCCGCCGCGTGGCAGGTGGCCAGCCAATCGTCGAGGCTGTCCGGCCAGGGCGCATCGCGGCCCAGCCTTGCCCACCAGTCGCGGGCGATCGGCAACAGGCGGGGGTACAGCGCCTGTTTGAGCTCCTCGATCGGGTCGGGATAGGGCGCGTGGAAGTAGCGGTACTGCCCGGCGCCGAACCGCTTGGGCGCCATGTCGATGGTCGAGCGGAACAGGTCGTCGTCGCCGTAGAGCCTGCGGAGCCGGGCCGCCTCGCTGGTGGTGACCAGGCGCGGCAGCAGCGCCCCGCCGTACTCGTCGACCGCACTGGCGATGGCGTCCCAGTCGCCGGAGTCGACGCGCTTCGTCCACCGGGACATTCGCGTCCTTCCGTGTTCCTGCCTGCGAGGTCCACGATAGAGCCGAGCCGATAGTTGCTGGCCCCGGCATCACGAAGGTAGTACCGTGAATCGTCGCGGACGAGTTGGCCGGGCGGCCGCGGACCGTCGCAAGGCGGTTCGAGGAAAGTCCGGACTTCACAGAGCAGGGTGATTGCTAACGGCAATCCGAGGTGACTCGCGGGACAGTGCCACAGAAAACAGACCGCCACCCTCGCGGTGGTAAGGGTGAAACGGTGCGGTAAGAGCGCACCAGCATCCCGGGTGACCGGGGTGGCTAGGCAAACCCCACCCGAAGCAAGGCCAAGAAGGCCGCACCGAAAGGTGCGGCCGCGCAGGCGTCCAAGGGTTGCTCGCCCGAGCCTGCGGGTAGGCCGCTCGAGGCACCCGGCGACGGTGTGCCCAGATGGATGGTCGCCGCTGTGCGTCTCCGGCTGCCGGAGGTGCGCAGAACAGAATCCGGCTTACAGGCCAACTCGTCCGCCCCGCTCAGTGCCGGGCCTTGCGCACCGCCTTGGCGAGTTTGCGCAGCGCGTCGTCGAGCTGCTGTTCGCACCGCTCGGCCAAGTCGGCCTCCTGCTGGTACAGCAGGCCGTAGGTGAAGGTGTCCTCGCCGGCGGTGTGCGCGGCTTCGGATTCGTGTCGCAGGTGTTCGCGGCTGACCACGCTGTCCTGGTGGTCACCGAGCAGCGACTGGACGGCCTTCGACTGCTCGGAAACCTTGTCCTCGCCGGTGGCCGCCGCGGTGTAGCGAAGTCGCTTGGCCCGCTTGCGGATCCGGTGCACTGCCTCGTCGCGCTGATGCTGGTCGTCCGGGTGGTCCCGGTAAACCTGGGCGGCGGCCTTGGCGGCCTTGCGGACCTTCTTGTAGGCGGCGTCGATGGTGACCGGCGCGTGTTCCTCGTCCGAGGCGCTGCCCGGCGGTTGGACCGCTATCGCGTCGAGGGCGTCGAGCAGGCGGAAATAGCGCTGCGAACGCATGGCCATCAAGGACCGGCGCAGCCCGGTCTGGTAACGGCGCTGGGCGCCCCCGACCAGCCGCTCGTGCACCGGCCCGCGCACCAAATCCGGTGTCAGCCTGTCCAATTGACGCTCGTAACGTTCCGCGAGGACCTCGGCGTCGCGCGCGATGCCGAGGATGCCGGCCAGCTCGCGCAGCTCGTCGAGAACCCAGCCGTCGTCGGGCAATCCGAACGATTCCTGGTAGTCGCGCAGCAGGCTGCGCAGCTTGCGGGTGGTGACACGCATCTGGTGGATGGAATCGAAGGCATCGGCCCGCACGGCGCGATCCCACACCAACAGTTCGCGAATCTGCTCGGCCACCGCGCGCTGCAAAGGGTGCTCGGCGGGCTGCGCGCTGTCAGGCTGTGGCGTGGTGCCGAGTACGCGTGCCAACTTGGAGGCATGACCGGCGGGTGCGGCGCCGGCGTCGAGCAGCCGATTACCCAAGCGGTTCAACAGCTCGGTGTCCGGGGCCCCGTTCTTCTCGGCAAGTTCGAGCTCCCATTCGCGCCACTCCTGCTGCGTGGGCTCCAGGTCGGCGTCCTCGGACGTACGGGCCGACCACGCGGTGACGTGGTCATTGCTGAATTCCGCCAGCGGCGCGCCGTCGGCGGAGTACAACACCTGGCTTTCGCGTTGCGTGGTGATCCGCGCGACCGGTACGAGGGGGCTGTCGCGAACGATCGCCAGCACGACGTCCACCAACTCCTCCGGCACGGTGTCGGTGTCCGACGCGTCCAGCGGCACCCGGACCTCGGTGCGGGCCTCGGGACCGGTCGGCAGCTTGAGATGCCACCCGGCATCCGAGCCGCCCGTACGGCGGCGCAAGGTGATCTTGTTGCGGGCGAGGTCTTGTGCCGGGGTGTCGAAGTACGTCGCGTCCAATGTCTGGGTCGGTGGCTTGTCGACGTGCGCCACGGCGGCGATGCCTTCGAACGAAGGTGACACGGTGGATTCGCCAACGTCGAACTTGCGCTCCACCTCTCGATGGCGCGAAGCTTGCGGCGCTTTTGCAGGCATGTTCGGCTCCGTTGCGGCGCGTCGCCGCGGCCTTGAACGTCGTGGACGGTGGTGCTGGGCTCTCATAGCCTGCCATACCGCGGTGACGCGGATGGCGGCGATGGCCCGCGGGTTGTTGCCCGCCTCGGCGCTACGGCGGTGGCGGCGGGGGATCTTCGCGGAGATGCATCGCTAGGCCGCCCACCTCGCGGATCGTCTGAATCTCGGGATCGCGGAACGGCCGCCCGTCGGGCGCGAGCAGGTCGTGAAACCATTCAGCCGGCATAGCTGGGTTGGGGTGTTCCCATGAGTCCCAGGGGAAGAAGGTCTGCGTTTTCCCGGCGACCAGGCCCCAGTTGAATGCGCCGACGTTGTAGCGCTTCGCGATGGGCAGCACACCCTGGACCGTGCTGCCCAAGGGCCGGGCCATGTATTCGGTGCACAGGATCGGTCGCCCCATGGGTGTGAGCTCGGCGATCCGGCTCTCGAACTTCGCGGGCGGGTCATAGGAATGGAAGGTGATCACGTCGGAGTTGTCCAGCTGAATGCCGCTGATCGCGCTGCGGCGGCCGGGGTCCGCCCACTCGCCGTCCCAGACGGCGCTCGTCAGCGGTTGGCATGGATCGACCGAACGGGCCCAGCCGAACACCTGCGGCAGCAGGTCGGCGACCAGATCCAGCTTGTCGGGCCGCTCGACCGAGCGGTAGTACTTCGACGGATTGTCGGGTTCGTTCCACAGATCCCAGCCCAAAACGCGCTCGTCGGTGCGGAACTGAGCCAGCACCCCGGTGACGTAGTCGCGCAGCGTCGGGATGTAGGTATGCTCCCCGAGGCGTTGCGCGCCCGGGCTCTGCACCCAGCCCGAATTGTGCACGCCGGGCGTCGGCGCGCGCTGCGGACCGGATTGGGGGTGAGGATCCCAACAGGAGTCGAACAAGACGAACAGCGGCTTGATGTCGTGGCGCGCCGCGATGTCGACGAACTGGGCGAGGCGGACTTGGAACTCCCGAGGGCCCTGCTCCCACAGCAGATCGTGCAGGAAGACGCGCACGGCGTTGAGCCCGCTGGCGCGGGCCCAGCCCAGTTCGGTGTCGATCCGCCGGGGATCGAACGTATCGGCCTGAAACATCTCCAGCTGGTTGATGGCGTTCGAGGTGATGTAGTTCACCCCAACCGGCCATTGCTGCGTCTGATACCACCGGTTGGCGCGCTCGGGCGACCAGCGGCTTGCCTGCGGCGAGGTGCCAGGCGCGGGTTCCGCGGCCGCGCGAGGTGCTCGGGTCAGTGCAGCCCCTCCTGCCAGTAGCAGCGGAAGCTTGAGCACCGTTCGACGGTGCACGAAGTCACCGCAAATTCCCCGGTCGATGTGTTCACCCTTGCTCTCGGAGTAGAGAATTTGTCCAAGAGCAATCGTACCCGCCTGCCACACAAGGATTTTCGGTAATTGACAGGATCGGGGGGTTGCGGTGGGCGGAAACCCCTGGTGGCGTCCGTCAGAAGCAGTGCTCGTCGGCCGGGAAGGCTCCCTCGGCCACTTCTTGCGCATATTGCGTTGCGGCCCGGCGCAATTCCCCGCCGATGTCGGCGAACCGCTTGACGAAGCGGGCGGCCTTGCCGCTGCTGACGCCGGCCATGTCCTGCCACACCAGGACCTGGCCGTCGCAGTTCGGGCCGGCTCCGATGCCGATGGTCGGGATGGTCAGCTTGCCGGTGATCTGGGTGGCCAGGTCGGCCGGCACCATCTCCATGACGACGGAGAAGGCCCCGGCTTCGGCGACGGCGATCGCGTCGGCGACGGTCTGTTCCGCGGCGTCGCCGCGGCCCTGGACACGGAAGCCGCCCAAGCTGTTCACGCTCTGCGGCGTGAACCCGATGTGCGCCATCACGGGGATGCCGGCCGCGGTCAGGCAGGCGATCTGCTCGGCGACCCGCTCGCCACCCTCAAGCTTGACGGCGTGTGCGCCGCCCTCCTTCATGAATCGGGTGGCCGACGTCAGGGCCGCGGCCGGCCCCGCCTCGTAGCTGCCGAACGGCAGGTCCGCGACGACCAGTGCGTGGCGGGCGCCCCGCACGACCCCGCGCACCAGCGGGATCATCTCGTCGATCGAGACGGGCACCGTGGTGTCGTAGCCGTACACGACGTTGGCGGCCGAGTCGCCGACCAGCAGGACCGGAATGCCCGCCTCGTCGAAAATGCGGGCGGTCGAATAGTCATAGGCCGTGAGCATGGCCCACTTGTGCCCTTCGGCCTTCATCTTCTGCAGGTGGTGCGTGCGAATTTTGGTGAGCGGCTGCGCGTGCTCGGACGTGCCTGCACCGTAAACGTTTTGCTCAGACATCATTGTCCCTATAGGTGGTCGGTTCGATCCTCGTGGCCGGATAAGGTCCCCGGGTTCGTCTGACGGTGCCATTCTGCCATTTCTTCTGCGCGGTTGCACCGCCACTGTGATGTGAGACATACCATGCTCGGATGCAGCGGCTCAGCGGACTCGACGCCAGCTTCCTCTACCTGGAGACCTCGTCGCAGCCCATGCACGTGTGCTCGATCATGGAGTTGGACACCTCGACGATGCCCGGCGGCTACACCTTCGACCGGCTGCGCGACGCGTTGTCACTGCGCATCAAAGCGATCCCGGAGTTCCGCGAGAAGCTGGCCGACAACCTGCTGAATCTCGATCATCCGGTCTGGGTGGACGACGAGAACTTCGAGCTCGACCGTCATCTGCACCGGATCGCGCTACCCGCGCCGGGTGGCCGCGCCGAGCTCGCCGAGATCTGCGGGCATATCGCGGAGTCGCCGTTGGACCGGCGCCGGCCGCTGTGGGAGATGTGGGTTGTCGAGGGCGTGGCGGGCACCGATTGCCATCGTGACGGGAGGCTGGCGGTGATGACCAAGGTGCATCACGCCGGAGTCGACGGCGTGACCGGCGCCAACCTGATGTCACAGCTTTGCGGCACCGAGCCCGACGCCCCGCCCCCGGACCCGGCCCGCGGGGTGGGCGGGGCCAGTGGGTGGCACATCGCCGCGGGCGGGCTCGTCCGATTCGCCGCCCGGCCGCTGCAGCTGGCCAATGTGGTGCCCGACACCGTCTCCTCGGTGGTCGCCACGCTGCGGCGGGCGCGCGAGGGCCAAGCGATGGCGCGACCGTTCGCCGCGCCGGCCACCGCATTCAACGCCCGGATCACGGACCGCCGAAACATCGCGTACGCCGAATTGAATCTCGACGACATCAAAGCGGTTAAGAATCGATTCGACGGCGTCAAAGTCAACGACGTGGTGATGGCATTGGTGTCCGCTGTGCTGCGCCAATACCTGGCCGACCGAAACGCTTTGCCGGACTCGCCGTTGGTGGCGTCGGTGCCGGTTTCCGTGCACGGAAAATCCGACCGGCCCGGCCGCAACCAGGTGTCGGCGATGTTCTCCAGCCTGCATACCGAAATCGCGGATCCGGTGGAGCGCCTGAAGGTCATCGCCCATGCGAATTCGGTTGCCAAGGAACACAGTTCCGCCATCGGCGCGTCGCTGTTACAGGATTGGACACAGTTCGCCGCGCCGGCGGTTTTCGGTATCGCGATGCGGCTCTATGCCAGGACGCGGTTCACCGACACCATGCCGGTGCACAACCTGGTGGTGTCCAATGTGCCGGGTCCGCAGGTGCCGCTGTACATGCTGGGCTGCGAGGTCAAGGCGATGTATCCGCTGGGGCCGATCTTCCACGGGTCGGGACTCAACATCACCGCGATGTCGCTGCGGGGCAAGTTGGACGTCGGGCTGCTCTCATGCCCCGATCTGTTGCCGGACTTGTGGGAGATGGCCGACGAGTTCGCGGTGGCGATGGAGGAGTTGCTCGCGGCCACCCGATAGCCGGCGGTGGTGCCGCTCATGAGGATCTCAGGTTTCCTCTGGCAGCATATGTTGGCATGGGTCTGTCTCGCCGCGACAAGATTGCGCGCACGCTGCTGGTTTCGACAACGGTCGCGGCCGTGGCGCTCCTTCTCGCAGGCTGCGTGCGCGTCGTCGGCGGCCGCGCCCTGCTGGCGGAGCCGAAGCTCGGACAGGCGGTGGAGTGGACACCCTGTCGGACGGCGAACCCGAAGGTCAAGATTCCCGCCGGAGCGCTGTGCGGCAAGCTGGCGGTGCCCGTCGACTACGACCACCTCGACGGTGACGTGGCGACGCTGGCGATGATTCGCTTCCCCGCCACCGGGGACAAGATCGGCTCGCTGGTGATCAACCCCGGCGGTCCCGGCGAGTCAGGTATGGAGGCCGCGCTGGGTGTCGTTCAGTCGCTGCCGAAACGCGTCCGCGAACGGTTCGATCTGGTGGGCTTCGACCCCCGTGGAGTGGGGTCGTCGCGGCCGTCCATCTGGTGCAATTCCGACGCCGACAACGACCGGCTGCGCACGGAGCCGAACGTCGACTACAGCCCGGCCGGCGTGGCCCACATCGAGGACGAAACCAAGGACTTCGTCGGCCGCTGCGTCGGCAAGATGGGCAAGAACTTTCTGGCCAACGTCGGCACGGTCAACGTGGCCAGAGACCTGGACGCGATCCGCGCGGCGCTGGGCGACGACAAGCTGACCTACCTCGGCTACTCCTACGGCACCCGGATCGGCTCCGCCTACGCCGAGGCCTACCCCGACAAAGTGCGGGCGATGATCCTCGACGGCGCCGTCGACCCCAACGCCGACCCCATCGAAGCAGACCTGCGTCAGGCCAAGGGTTTTCAGGACGCGTTCAACGACTTCGCCACCGATTGCGCGAAGCAATCCAGCTGCCCGCTGGGGACCGACCCGGCCAAGGCCGTCGACGTCTACCACAGCCTGGTCGACCCGTTGGTCGACCCCAACAACCCGATGGTCGGCAGGCCCGTCCCCACCAACGACCCGCGCGGACTGAGCTATAGCGACGCCATCGTCGGCACGATCATGGCGCTGTACTCGCCGACGTTGTGGCACCACCTGACCGACGGACTGGGCGAACTGGTCAACCACCGCGGCGACACCCTGCTCGCCCTTGCCGACATGTACATGCGTCGCGACGCGCACGGTCACTACACCAACGCCACCGACGCGCGGGTGGCGATCAACTGCGTCGACCAGCCGCCAATCACCGACCGCGCCAAGGTGATTGACGAGGACCGTCGCTCGCGGGAGATCGCGCCGTTCATGAGCTACGGCACTTTTACCGGTGACGCCCCGCTGGGCACCTGCGCGTTCTGGCCGGTGCCGCCGACGAGCAAGCCGCACACCATCTCCGCGCCCGGCCTGGCGCCGACCGTGGTGGTGTCGACCACCCATGATCCGGCGACCCCTTACAAGGCCGGCGTCGACCTGGCCAACCAGCTGCGCAGTTCGCTGCTGACCTACGACGGAACCCAGCACACGGTGGTGTTCCAGGGCGACGGTTGCGTCGACAACTACGTCACGGCGTATCTGGTCGGCGGCGCCACGCCGCCCAGCGGCGCGAAGTGCTAGTGCGCGTGGAGGTCTGACGCGCCCGCACGCTCGGACGGCCGCCAGACGAGACCAAGGCGTAACCGTTTCGCGCCACTTCGGGTACCCGGGGCTGACACGATGACTGCCATGTCGCGCCTGAGATCATTGAGCTCGGCGCTGCTGTCATTCGGGCTGTTGGTCGGGCAATCGGCGGTGGGACTGCCGGTGGCCGGCGCCACCCCGGAACCCGGTGCGGGGCAGACCCCCGCCCCGAAGCCGGCGGTCGCGACGCCGCAGCCGTGGGGGAGTTGCGGTCAATTCGCCACGGATACAAGCGAACTCCCCACCGCGCAATGCACCACCGTCGCCGTCCCGGTCGACTACGACAACCCGGGAGCCGGCCAAGCGAACCTGGCGGTGATCCGGGTGCCGGCGACCGGCCAACGGATCGGCGCGCTGCTGGTCAACCCGGGCGGTCCCGGCGGGTCCGCCGTGGACATGGTGACCGCAATGGCCCCGGATCTGGAGGGCACGCCGATCAGGCAGCACTTCGACCTGGTCGGCTTCGACCCGCGGGGAGTGGGCCACTCGACCCCGGCGCTGCGCTGCCGCTCGGACGCCGAGTTCGACGCCTACCGGCGCGAGCCGCTGGTCGACTACAGCCAGGCCGGCGTGGCCCACATCGAACAGCTCTATCAGCAGTTGGCCCAGCAGTGCGCTTCCCGGATGGGAAACGGGTTCCTGGCCAACGTCGGCACCGCGTCCGTGGCGCGCGACATGGACATGGTCCGTCAGGCGCTCGGCGATGATCAGATCAGCTACCTCGGTTACAGCTACGGCACCGAGTTGGGCACGGCCTACCTGGAGAAGTTCGGTGCCCACGTCCGGACGATGGTGCTCGACGGCGCGATCGACCCGACCGTCGGACCGGTCGACGAAAACGTTCAGCAGATGGCGGGATTCCAAACCGCTTTCAACGACTACGCCGCCGACTGCGCCCGCTCGGCGGGCTGCCCGTTGGGCACCGACCCCACCCAATTCATCAACCGTTACCACGCGCTGGTCGACCCGTTGGTCGCCAAGCCAGGCCGCACGTCGGACCCGCGCGGCCTGAGCTACGCCGACGCCACCACCGGCACCATCAACGCGCTTTACACCCCGGCGCACTGGAAGTACCTGACCAGCGGCCTGCTCGGGCTGCAGCGCGGCACCGACGCGGGCGACCTGTTGCTGCTCGCCGACGACTACGAGGGCCGGGACCGCAGCGGGCACTACACCAACGATCAGGACGCCTTCAACGCGATCCGGTGCGTCGACGCGCCCACCCCGCGGGATTCGGCGAGCTGGGTTTCCGCCGATCAGCGCATCCGCCAGGCCGCCCCCTTCCTCAGCTACGGGCCGTTCACCGGCAACGCGCCTCGCGATCTGTGCGCGCTGTGGCCGGTCCCGGCGACATCGACGCCGCACGCCGCGTCGCCCGCGGCGTCGGGCAAGGTCGTCGTGGTCTCCACCACGCACGACCCGGCCACCCCATATCAGGCCGGGGTGAACCTGGCGCGCCAGTTGGGCGGCCCGTTGATCACCTACGACGGCACGCAGCACACCGCGGTGTTCAACGGCGATCAGTGTGTGGACGCAGCGGTCACGCGTTATCTCGTCGCGGGCACGTTGCCGCCCGCGTCCTACCGCTGCAAGTCGTGACCGCACTGAGCAGCCTGTTTGCAATGTTCGCAATTGTTGTGATCGCGCGTCGGTAACACAGAATTAACAGCTGTTGCCTACTGTTTCGGTTATGGATCGCCAGAAGGAATTCGTCCTCCGCACCCTGGAGGAACGGGATATCCGCTTTGTTCGGCTGTGGTTCACCGATGTGCTCGGTTTCCTCAAGTCGGTTGCCATCGCCCCGGCCGAACTCGAAGGCGCCTTCGAGGAGGGGATCGGCTTCGACGGCTCCTCGATCGAGGGCTTCTCGCGGGTCTCCGAATCCGACACCGTGGCCAATCCGGACCCGTCGACCTTCCAGGTGCTGCCGTGGGCTTCCGGCGGCCACCACCACTCGGCGCGGATGTTCTGCGACATCACCATGCCGGACGGCTCGCCGTCCTGGGCCGACCCGCGGCACGTGCTGCGCCGCCAGCTACAGAAGGCCAACGACCTCGGATTCTCCTGCTACGTCCACCCCGAGATCGAGTTCTTCCTGCTCAAGCCGGGCCCGGACGACGGGTCGGTGCCCGTCCCGGTCGACAACGCCGGCTACTTCGACCAGGCGGTGCACGACTCCGCCTCGAACTTCCGCCGCCACGCGATCGAGTCGCTGGAATTCATGGGCATCTCGGTGGAGTTCAGCCACCACGAAGGCGCGCCCGGCCAGCAGGAGATCGACCTGCGATTCGCCGACGCGCTGTCGATGGCCGACAACGTGATGACGTTCCGCTACGTCATCAAGGAGGTCGCGATCGAGAACGGCGCCCGGGCGTCCTTCATGCCCAAGCCGTTCGGGCAGCACC
>NZ_LZII01000071.1:0-860 GCF_001667425.1 Mycobacterium sp. 852002-51613_SCH5001154
GCAGCCCGGCGCCTCACGAGTGCCGTCGATGGTGGCTTGCTCGGCGATGACGTGAATCACCACCGGCCCCGCCGGTGCCCGACCGCCCGCGGCGCAATCGGTGCGCCCGCAGCGACAGCCCAGCCGATCCGCCCCCGCGGCCAGCACCCCCAGCGCGTCGGCGCGGCGCTGCTCACGGCTGCGCGGATCGTGCGCGCACACGGTGCCCGCGAGCGCATCCAGCCGCGCGTCCAGCGCGCGGGCGTCCGGGCTGAACATAAAGCCCTCGATGCGGGCCAACCCCTCGCCCATGTCGCCGATCCACACCTCGCGCCCGGCCGCGCGCTCGCGGCGCCGCCGCACCGCATCCGCATCAGCGTTGGCAACGATCCGGTCCACCTGCGCGGCCAACCGGGCCGGGGTCAGCGACGGCCAGCGCCCCACCTGCGCGGCCAACTGCGCATCCACGGCCGCCACCACGTCGGGATCGGCGATCAGATCGGTGCGATACACCAACGTCTGCACCATCCGAAAATCGATATCCCCCGCGGCGAACACCCCGCCCACCCGGGGCAGCCGCTCGCGCAGCGCCCGCGCATAGCGCACCCGGCTAGCCGCCAACCCCTGACTGATCCGCAACTCCGCGGCCACCTCCGCGGCCACCGCCGCCTCGGTATCCACCGCCCACTCCTCACACTCCGCACACCGCGACAGTCGATGGGCGAACAACCGCCCAATCGCGGCCAACTGCCCGGCCACCGCCCGGTTTTCGGCCCGCGCACACCCGCCCGCCTCGGCCAGCAACGCCGCCGACTCCGCCGTCGCAGACGGATACCGCCGCTCGAAGTGCTCATCGAACTCCGCGATCACCGCGGGCGACG
>NZ_LZII01000072.1:0-684 GCF_001667425.1 Mycobacterium sp. 852002-51613_SCH5001154
GTTGAAGATGTCGGCGCCGGTGTTGCCGAACCCGGCCGCCGACAACAGCGCCTGGTCCAGATCCTTCTGCTGCGCGTTGATGGTCCGCGACGTGATGACCGCGTTGTTCAGGAAGTCCAACAGGTCCGGCGCCGCGTTGGCGTAGGTGTCGCCCAGCCCGGCGAGCTGCTGAATGTCATGACGCGCCTGCGGCAGCTGCGGATTGACGTCATCGAGGATCGCGTTGGCGTTGACCACCGACTGGCCGAACTTGTCGCCCAGCCCGGTCAGCGCCTGGGCGGCCGCGCTCAGCGTGAGGTTCAGCTTGACCGGATCCACCTTCTCCGCGATCGAGGTGACGGTCTGGAACAGGGTGTTGATCTCGGTGGTCACCGAGCGCGCGTCGATCACCGTGTGCTGGTTGAGCTTCTGCGGCGACGGGTTTTGCGGCGTTGTCAACGAGACGTACTTGCCGCCGAACACCGTGGTCGCCTTAATGTCGGCGTTCACGTTGGCCGGAATCAGCGACAGGTATCGGGGGTAGACCTCCAGCGTGAACTTGGCGGCCGGCTTGCCGTCACGCACCGTCTCCGCGATGTTGCCCACCCGGCCGATCTCGACCCCGTTGTAGGTGACCTTCGAGCCCGGATCCATCACCAGCCCGGCCCGCGACGCCAGCATCGTCAACTTCGTCTTCGGCGTGAA